>NZ_CP077085.1:2100000-2332500 GCF_014268455.2 Pseudomonas shahriarae
CGTGGCCTGGGATGTATTTTTTCCTCAGGGGTTGGCGATTGTCGACTCCAAGGGATGGGTTGGCGTGAATAGCGTTGAGGTTGAGCTTCAGTACCGTGATATCACGACCGCAGGTGCGTGGACCTCCTTTTCCAAGGCTTACTACGGGTCGACACTTGATCAGCACGGCTATACGGAAAAGCTGACTATCCCGGTGGCGATGCGCCCAGAGGTCAGAATGCGCCGTATCGGGGCCAAGTCTACAAGCACTCAGCATGCAGAGACCGTTCAGTGGTATGGACTGCGGGCGAATCTCGCAGCGCCTACCAGTTATGAAGGCGTCACCATGATTGCCTTGCGCGTGAAGGGTGGCAACCGCATCGCCTCCCAGTCGGAAAGCCAGGTGTCGTGTATTGCGACGAGGATTCTTCCTGTTCGCCGCGGAGGGGTGTGGGCGCCTGAGGAGCCTACACGCGATATATCGGCTTGGATTGGTCATGTTGCGCGCAGCGTAGGGTACTCGGTTGATGATGGTAACTCTGACATCGATCTTGCGGAGCTGGATCGTCTGCACGCCATATGGACGGCTCGGGGCGATTATTACGACCGATCAATAGACACGCCGAGCACGGTCAAGGCCTGCATGATCGAGGCTCTGCAAGCTGGTTTTGCGGAGCTTACGATTGATCGAGGTCTGATCAGGCCGGTGCGGGATGAGCCGCGCGGAGCGGAGTTTGACCACATCTACAACCCTCAGGTCATGACCAAGCCACTGAAGCGTGAGGCCGAGCATGTGACGGCTGACGATTTCGACGGGATCGACGTCGAATACCTGAGCAGCAATACCTGGCAGGTCGAAACGGTTGAATGTCGTCTTGGAGATGACCAGGGCTTGAGGACGGAGAAGGTTAGGTTAGAGGGCGTGGTCGACGAAACACGCGTTTGGCGCTGGGGGATGCGCCGCCGCCGCCAGCAGGTCTACCAGCGTAAACGCTACAGCTTCACGACGGAGCTGGACGCGCTCAATAGCGGATACCTGGACTATGCCCTGCTTGGAGATACAACCCCTGGATACGGGCAGAGCGCCATGCTCAAGGGATATGCGCTGATGGGTGATCAGCACCTGCTGGTTTCGTCCGAACGATTCGATTGGTCTGCCGGCGGAGAGCACTGGATAGCACTGCGCCGCAGGGACGGCAGCGGCTCAGGACCATACATGGCGACCAGGATCGACGATTACCGCCTGACCATCCCTGATCTGGACTTCACGCCGATACTGGATAGCTCAATGGATGCGCCAGTCTTGCAGTTTGGCCCTAAAGCGAAGTTCTGCTATCCCGCACTCATAAAGGAAGTAAACCCAAGCGGAACGGTCAGCTGCAGCGTCACAGCAGTTAATTACGATGCTCGCGTCTATCTAGACGACAACAACTTCCCGCCGGCGTAGCCGGACACCTTGCGCAAGCCCGCCACTGAGCGGGCTTTTTTTCGTCTGGAGAAAACATGCGATACAACACGGGTAACCCAGTTGAGCCTGACGGTTCTAGCGATCCACGCGACCTTATCGATAACTCAAAAATTATGGACCTGCTTGAAAACGGGCCAGAGGAATCTTACCCTGATCGGCTAAACGAGAGCAGAAGAAGTCGGCGCGGAATGGATAATGAATTTGATCGGTCACAGGACGACAAAGAGGCGAGGTTTCAGGCGTTTCTGCTTAGCTCTGGGTACCAGGATATTGGCATCTACGCTGCGGGCCTGGATATTTCAGCGAGAAACCAGATATTCCTCAAGGATGGGGAGTACTTCAGGGTGGCGGCGTCTACCGTTCTGCCTTACACCACAACAGGCTCATGGACTGGCGAGTCTGACAAGTTCGTGTCCATTGGTGACGCAGCGCTCAGGCAGGATCTCGCCGCGCCGGACGGATCAAAAGAAATTGGTTTTACTGGCAGGACTGTAGAGGACCGCCTTAAAGACATGCCGTCCGTCCTGAGCAGCCCTTACTCTGCTGCTGGTAATGGCATCTCAGATGATACCGCTGCGTTTGCCAGCTTTGAATTGGCGCACTCGGGGAAAACCATTGATCTTGGCGGGAAGACCTATAGCGTGACGTCGATCCCAAAAGGCAATGCGTATGTGAATGGCCACTTCAAAATCGGCTCCTACAGCCGCGAGCCTTACCAGTCGGCATTCACCATTGCACCGACATTCAACACATTCGGCGGTCAACTTCGCAAACTGAAGGAGGCGCTGTCCGACCCGCTGAATCAGCACGTTGGGATCGTATGTATTGGAGACTCAATTCCTTGGGGTAGCGGAACTGGGGAAGGGCCGAATCCAGACCCGCGAGATGGAACCCTCTCCGACCCAAGGGATGTTTTTTCAACGCCTTCGTTTATCAACGAGGTAAAGCGCTATCTCGGTGAGAACTACGCGGGTGGTGCCACCCCCGTGTTGAGCAACTGGCCGGCAAGCCCTTCTGGTGAGTCTATTGCCTCTTTCACTGTAAGCAGGAAGCTTTACCCCGCAATGGGAGGGTTCACAACGACGCCAGTTGGCTCTGCACAGACTGCTACAGATGTCAGCTCACCGAATAGCGTCCTTCGGTTTCAGCGGCAGCTTGGAGATGGCGATTCGACAGGGGCATCGTACACCTCTCTAAAATTCATGTTTACAGGCTATGGGTTTACGGTCGCATACACGTCTTTAGCTTCTGATGCGACATTCTACGAGCTGCGGATAGATGGCGTGCTGGTCGGAACCTACGATACTGCGCCCGGTGTGGATGGAGCCGTAGAGGGGTACGGAAATACCCGCCACCACTCTTTTTCCTTTGTGCGGAACAAGGAAGTCGAGATTCGCACCTCTCGCGGCGGAAGGGCTGGGACCAGAAGGCTGCGGCTTGAAGCGATTCTGGTAGACAAGGTAATTCGCGTTTCTAACCAGGGCATTAACGGCTCTGATACGGTCAGATACAAAATGTACAACCTCGCCGGCAACACCAGCGGCGACGGTGTTGCATATGGGGCTGATGACAGCTTCGTATTCGTCCAGCTAGGAACCAATGATCGACTGTTCGAAGTGGGGCGTCCTAGGAGTGAAAACACCTTCGCACAGACGCTTGGTGACATGCTTGCCGTAATTACCGGCGTAGACATCATCCTCATGGTTGCAAACCCTGTTGGAGAAGCGGCCGAGGTTGGTCGAGCATTTTCTATGCAGAGATGCCGGGATGTTATCTACTCGAAGGCAAAGAGCCTGTCGCTTGATTTCATCGATAACTACACGGCCCTGAAGCATATTACGCCGAAATCGATAACCTCTGATGAGGTTCACCCTAACCGGGTTGGGCACTCGCTCATCGCTCGAAATATTATTGGCGCTATCGAAGGGGCTTGAGGATATAGCTCCAGGTAGGCTAGCTACCTGGAGCTTGATGCTTACTTCTTGAGGGCTAGCTGTTCTGGGTAGGCCTTGTCACGTAACGACAACTGTCCGATTTGCTCCGACCCGGCCATGCTAATGTGGCCAAGGTCGAAGTAAACTGGTTTGCTGTTCAGGTAGGCCGAACACTCCCCACCCTTGCAAATGTAGTTTCTGACGCTAAAGGTTGATACGTTTTTGTATTTGCTGGCCATTTCAATAATCTTGTTATTTACTTCGGTTTCACCAGTGTCCGCATACACCCCTCTAGGGCCGCACTGCATGAACGGTATCTTTATAGCTTTTGCATCGCATCGACGGTCATAGTCCTTGAAGATTGGGACCTTTAATCCGATCACTATTTGCTTATTGGTTTTAGACAGCTCGTCTATCAGGTCTGCAATGTCTGAGAAGAAATTTTTGCCGTGGTATCTGTAGCCGGGCCAGTCCGCACTAACAAATAGAGTATCGTAATTAGCGATGTTGTCCCTGATCATCTTGTTGAATAGTACGCAAGAGTCTCGCGACCGTTCTTTTACGTACTCTCTACTCTTTTCGCCGGAAAGCGGAATGCAGGAATCATGAGAAATGTTTCTGACGGTTATGTTGTTTTCTTCTGCTATTTGTTTTACATACCCGACGTAGTGGGCAGAGTTTGAGTCTCCGAAAACAAGGACGGTGGGTTTGGCGTCTTTCGGTCCTAAAATACATTTGTCAGCGCTTATAAGGTCTTTAGAGAACTTCGGTGTTTGACAATTGTAGTCATACCTATAAGCGGCTTTGGTTTGATGGTAGTGTTCAAGAACCTTTGCGTAGTATCCGTCAGGAGAAAGTGCTTTGATCAGCCCTTTGTTGTTTATGGCGTACAAAGATATCGATACTAGGCATGCGGCGCATGCGACTATTGCCGCTGTTCGTGTTTTTGCACCGTTTACTGACGGGGTCCTAAATTGTTTCTCGATAAAGAAGTATGAAAAAATAGTCAGTAGCATCATCGCTGCTGCGCAGTAAGCGTATCCAATGCCTACTGGATCCCCATAGGCATACCGATAAAAAGCAAGCACAGGCCAGTGCCACAGGTATAGAGAGAACGACACAAGACCAATGGCTACCATAGGGCGAATCGACAAGGCGCTTCCGACTGCTGTTTTACCAATGCTGCCAGAGGCAATTACCAATGCGGCGCCCAATGATGGAATCAAGGATATAAAGCCCGGGAACCCCTCGGTTTCCCGAATGAATGCCAAAGACCAGGCGAGCATGGCGACCCCCACAATCCCTATCGCCTCGGAAGCGAGTCGGCTTGCCCTTCCTTTGATTGCATCGCATGCAAAAAAGGCAAGACCACCTATAAGCAATTCACCCCCGCGAGAAGGCAGCATGTAATAAGCGAACGTCGGATCGCTAATCAGCACATGCTCGCCGTACCAAAATGAGGCAGCTGCAAGGACAGAGGCAGCGCCTACAGCCAACATCCGGCCCCCGAACTTTAGGGTGAGCAGTAGCAGGGCAGGCCATATCAAATAGAACTGTTCTTCAACGCCCAGTGACCACATGTGCAGCAGCGGCACGGTATCAGATGACGCAGCGAAGTAACTGGTATCGAGGAACTTCCAGAAATATATGTTCGCAGCGGACAGTGTTGTAGCGATGGCCGAACTGGATAGCGCCTTGGCGTCATCGGGAAGCATGAACGCCAGGCCGAACACCAGGGTGCAAAGCGTTACGAAGAATGCAGCAGGCAGGATCCGCCGAACGCGCCGCATGTAAAACTCGCCAAACGAGAATGTGCCTGCAGCGTGCTGCCTGGCGATGATCCCGGTAATCAAGAAACCGGAAATTACGAAAAAGATGTCTACGCCAACAAATCCGCCCGGCAGCCAGTTTTTATTAAAGTGGAAAATGACGACGGCCAAAACGGCCAATGCTCTCAACCCGTCAATGTCTGGTCGATAGCTCAAGCTTTTGTTATGCATGAATTCCCTTTCTTCGGCATGGCCGTGGGCTAATTGATATCGCGCCGGATTCTACAAGCGAACGCCTGACGTGTCAGCGAAGAACGTATAAACCTGATTTAGCCCGCCATCGAGCGGGTTTCTTTTTGCCTGGAGAAAAGCATGACCAGTACAGAGAAAGACCGAGACATCCTGGCGCGCACGCTCTGGGGTGAAGCCCGCGGTGAAGGACTGGCCGGCCAGATCGCTGTGGCCTGGACCATCCGCAACCGCGTGTTCGACGGCAAGGCCAAGTCCTGGTGGGGCGAGGGCTACGCCGGCGTGTGCCTGAAGCCTTGGCAGTTCAGCTGCTGGAACCAGAACGACCCGAACTACGCCTACCTCAGCGGTGCGAAGCCGATCCCGGCCGCGCAGCTCGCCCAGGCCCAGCGTGCTGCTGACCAGGTGATGGCCGGCGCGGTACCTGATCCAACCGGCGGGGCCACGCACTACTACGCAACCACGATGCCCAAGGCACCGGCCTGGGCGGCGAAGGCCAAGCAGACGCTGCGCCTCGGGCATCACATCTTTTTCAAGGATGTGCCGTGATGACGCCCGTACAGAAGCTGGCCGGGCTGGTGGTGCTGACTCTGGTGCTGATGGCCATCGCTGCCGGCGTCACCTGGCAGGTTCAGGAATGGCGCATGGGCAAGAGGCTGGCCGAGCAGGACGGCCTGCACCAGGACGAGCTGGACAGGATCAGCGCGGTGGCCATCAAGCAAGTGCGCGACGAGCAGGACAGGCGCCTGGGCCTGGAGAAGACGCTGGCCACCTCCGATCAACAACACACCCGAGAACTTTCCGATGCTCAACGCAACCAGGCCCGCCTGCTTGACCGCCTTGCTACTACTGATTTGCGGCTGTCAGTCCTTCTCGACGCCACGGATTCAGCCAGTGGCTGCAACGTGCCTCCCGCCTCCGGCGCCGTCGGCGTGGTTCATGCAGCCCGTCGAGCCCAACTTGACCCAGCGCATGCTCAACGAATTATCGCCATCACCGATGCCGGCGACCAAGGATTGATCGCGCTGCGGGCGTGCCAGGCGTATGTCAGGGCTGTGGCCCCCTCAATACTTTCAACTCCAGCAGCAGCCGCTGATTCTCCCTGAAGAGATGGTCGCGTTGATCGGTCACCAGGTCGACGCTTCGAAAGCTTCTCTTGTCGGCCTGGTCATTGCCCATCGCCGATATGCGCTCAAGGGCGTCCTTCAGTGCCGCCTCTGCAGTCGCTTTGCCGGTTGCGAGCAGGTCATTCATCTGGACCAGGCCCGCAACGTTCGCCCGCGCCTTGCTCAGCAGGCGATAGGCGGTTGTGAGCTCGTCCTCGAGTAGCGCGCACTGGTGCTTGTACATTTCCAGGGGCGTGGGGCACCCAAGCCACGTCGAGGTGTCTTCGTCGATGTTCATTGTGGGACAATCCGAATGCTGTATGTGCATACAGTAATCGAGGTTTGCGGGTTGTGCGATGTGAGGCGACGAACTGCAGGTGTTCCCGGCGATCAGTTAGGGAGCATTGAGAACGGCCAAGGTTAGCTTGATGAACTCTTCGTTGCGGTCGATGGCGTCCAATGCGCCGCGAACGTTGTCGGCCACTTCGGTGCCGCCTTGCTGCTCAACCCAATTTGTCAGCTCCATGATGGCCGCTTCAAGGGCGAGTTGGTTTTCGTTGATTTTGGACAGCAGGGAAGGGAGCAGGTCAGAGTTCGGCATCGGTGTTCCTCCTTGGAGTGAACAGCGTAGCAGTTGGGTTGCTTGGTGGTGGATTGTGTTCGGTCGGCAGGACGCCGCGGGAGGGGCTTAATCTTGTACCACTTTTTGTACCAATGACCGTGTTTGGCAGGGTAAATCCGGGTATTTCTGAGGGAGCAAACCCCCGGATTCATTGGCTTTCGCTACTTACCACTACCCATTGAAAATCGCTGTGTAATTCTGTTCCAGGGACATGAAACTACCTGTGGGATTTTCGCAAAGTGCAAGGGTACGGTGGCCGGCAGATCGCTGCAAGCGTGGGTTACTCGTCACGCCCTTCGAGCATCGTGCGCTTGAGCATCACATACACCGCCCCGGCACCGCCATGGCGCGGTTGGCAGGAGGTGAAACCGAGCACTTGGGTGTGCTGGCGCAACCAGGTGTTGACGTGGCTTTTGATCATCGGGCGCTTGCCGTCCAGGCGCACGGCCTTGCCGTGGGTCACGCGCACGCAGCGGATTTCGAACTTGGTGGCTTCGGCCAGGAAGGCCCAGAGGGTTTCCCGGGCCTTTTCCACAGTCATGCCGTGCAGGTCGAGGCTGCCTTCGAAGGGGATCTGTCCGGCCTTGAGCTTGCGCACCTGGCTTTCCTGGACCCCGTCGCGGGACCACATCAACTCGTCCTCGGGGCTGACGTCAATCACGAACTGGTCCGACAGACCGTCCACCGTGGTGGCATCCGTACGCACCGTGGCCGCCTGGCGCAGTTTGGCGATCTGTGCGCGGTCGGTCTTGGGTTTGCCGGTGTCGGCACGGTCGTGCTTGATCGGCTTGACACCGCGCAGCTCGTTTTTGAACAGGGAAAAATCGTCGTCTTGCATGTCAGCCTCCGCGAAGGGCGGGCAGTTTACCCAAATCGAGGCGGTTGATGCGGGACAAAACGCTATCAGTGTTCCCTCAATCGTGCTTTTTCATCAGGTGCGAGGCGATGTTCAGCGACAGCGGCTGGTGCATACGGCGCCGGCAACGGCGCCACCACCAAATTCCCAGCCACAGGATCAACAGCCCGCCGGCCAACAGCAGCGCCGCGCCGCCGGGGCTGGTATCGAGCTCGCCGAGCGCGGGCGAATGGCCCAGCAGCGCGGCTGCACCCGCCAACGAAAGCAGCAAGCCAAACAGCGCGAGCAACGCAGCAAACGCTACGCCCAGGCGCAGACGCCAGTTGCTCGGGCCCTTGGGGCGCAAGCGACGAGCGTCAAAACCATCGGATATCTTCATTCCGACCTTTCCTCCAGGGTATCGGCCCTTCGACCGGAAGATAAACAACTTGTTCCGGGCTGGGAGGCAATTGCGGTAAATGACAGGCTTTAGCGGATGAGCGGGGCCTGAGGTGGCCGCGCCGCTCATCAACAGTGCGATCAGATCAGATCTTGGGTCAAGGCGAGGGTGGCGAAGTTGTCGGCCATGATGGCCATTTCCGTTTGCTGCACATGTTCGGCGCTGAGGATGCCGCCCTTGTAAGGCAGGTCGCGGGTGGCGCAGGCGTCTTCCACCAGGGTGCAACGAAAGCCCAGGTTCTTCGCTGCGCGCACCGTGGTGCTGACGCTGGAGTGGCTCATGAAACCACAGACGATCAAGTCCAGGGAGCCCAGCTCCTGCAGGGTTTTTTCCAGCGGCGTGCCGTGGAAAGCGCTGGGCAGCAGCTTGCCGATGATGGTTTCGTCATCGTGCGGCTCCAGGCCGGGGATGAATTCGCCGCGCTCGCCCTGGGGGTCGAACAGGCCGCCGACGGTGCCCAGGTGACGGACATGCACGATCGGGCGCCCGGCCTTGCGGGCGGCAGCACTCAGTTGCTTGATGTTTTCCACGGCGGCGTCCATGCCCGACAGGGCGAGCGGGCCGCTCAAATATTCTTTCTGGGCATCGATGATCACAAGGGTCGCGTGGCTCAAATTGGCCGGTGCGTAACCGCGACCGCTGAGTTGAAACATCGTCTTTGGAACGGACATTCTGGGGCTCCTGTGAGTGGGGCTTTTGCGACATTGTCCTCTGGCTGAGCGGTTCTGTGAATCGCTACTAACGTAAGGTGCGCCGTTGTTGGCCTACAGCCATGTCAAGAGGGACAGCGGTATAGCAGAAAAACCTTGAATCAGGTTGAGTCTGACCCGCCGTCGCAGTTTTTCATACATCGTCCGTACAGCTTAAGGCTGTTAGAATTGCCAGTCGTTTTTTCCTGGAGCTTGCCCCCGTGATCACTTCCCGCCTGCGCACCTTGCGCGACCATATCCGTTGGGCTGTCAGCCGTTTCCATGGGGAAGACCTGTTTTTTGGCCATGGTACGGACAATGCCTGGGACGAAGCCCGGCAATTGGTACTGGGTGCACTGCACCTGCCTTGGGAAATTGCCGACAGCTACCTGGACTGCAACCTCGAAGAAGAAGAGATTTCCCACGTACAGCGTCTGCTGCATCGCCGTATCCACGAGCGCGTGCCCACGGCCTACCTGTTGAAAGAAGCCTGGTTCTGCGGCATGTCGTTTATCGTCGACGAGCGCGTGCTGATCCCGCGCTCACCGATTGGCGAGTTGATCGAAAACCGCTTTGAACCCTGGCTGGCCCAGCCGCCGGCGCGCATCCTTGACCTGTGCACCGGCTCCGGTTGCATCGGCATCGCCTGTGCCTACGAGTTCCAGGAAGCCGAAGTGGTGCTGGGGGACTTGTCCTTCGAAGCGCTGGAAGTGGCCAACCAGAACATCGAGCGCCATGGCGCCGACGAGCGCGTGTACACCGTGCAGGGTGATGGCTTCGACGGTTTGCCCGGCCAGCGTTTTGACCTGATTGTGTCCAACCCGCCGTATGTCGATGCCGAAGACTTTGCCGACATGCCCGATGAATACCAGCACGAACCCGAATTGGGCCTGGCCTGCGGTGACGATGGCTTGAACCTGGTGCGCCGGATGTTGGCCGAGGCGGCCGATCATCTGACCGAGAAGGGCTTGCTGATTGTCGAGGTGGGCAACAGCCAGGTGCACGTTGAAGCGCTGTACCCGGAAGTGGATTTTGCCTGGCTGGAGTTCCAGAACGGCGGGCATGGCGTATTCATGCTGACGGCGGAGCAGTGCCGGGCCCATCAGGCGGTGTTTGCCTCTCGCGTCTGATCAGGCGGAACTGAATGTGGGAGCGGGCTTGCTCGCGAAAGCGATGGATCAGTCAATACATGTACCGACTGATCCGCCGCTTTCGCGAGCAAGCCCGCTCCCACATTTGATTTGTATTGTTCAGTGAAATCGAGTGGTCAGCGATGCGTCGCAATCCAGATCAATAATCCCGCCTGGAACACGGTAAACGCCACCAGGCAGGTGATGGTGAAGCGCAAGCCGCTGTCCTCGCGCTTGAACTTGATGACCTTTTCTTCCTCGTGGCGCAGCTTCACTTCCTGCTCGGCCAGGTTTTGTTCGGCCTGTTGCAGCATCTGCGCCGCTTCGAGGATTTCCACGAACTGCACCTTCTCGGTGTTCCAGCTGTCCAGCACTTCGCTGACCTTGCCCGGCTGCACATGGCCTTTCAGGTGCTGGACATCGGCATAGGCCACATCAAAACCCTGGATCCGCAAAAAGTGGTCGCGACGCAGGCGCGTGGCTTCGTTCAGCGCGTCCTTGTTCGCCAGGTCGACGCCGTCGACGCGATAGTGCGACCACTTCTTTTTTGCCCACGCAGCGCCCTGGGCTACCAGGAAGCGGCCAAGGCCTCGGTTCGCGGGTTCGATTTCCAGGCTGTTGTTTGGGCCGAAGTGCACGCGGTGGGTGGCATGATCGACCCACACATCCAGGTGATTCTGTTCGCGCCGCACCCGTTGGGCAGGCAACTGGATGACCATGCGCAGCAGGCTGTGGTCCTTGTTGTTGCGCTCGGCGTAGCCAAACTGCACAAAGCGCAAGGGCCGGGCGCCGGTTGCGCGATCGGTGGCCAAGGGCGCCAGGCGCAGCATTTTGAAGTGTTCGGCCTCAACCTCTGCCCACGGCAGCGCAGCCGCAGCCGCCGCTTCGGTGTCGGCGGTGGTTTCGGCGGGAGGTTGTGGTACTGCTTCGGTGTTCGTCATTCGGCGCGATCCTGTCCAAGCCCAGCTAGTCGACAGGCTTTTTGCTGTCGACCTTGTGCTTATCGGCCGTTCTTTCCAGGACTGGAGGGTAAATAGTGGGTTATCGGTGGCGAAGTCCGTCGATAAAGCCAACCAGACGCCTACCCAGTGCATCGGCGAGGGGCAATTGTGGATTGTTGTAGGAGCTCAACTGCTGCTTCACCTCGTTGGGCACGATGCGCATGACGTGGTTCATGCCGGGAATCACCGCCAATTCGGCGTCGGGTTTGGCCTGCTTGAGCTTCTGGGCATCGGCGACCCCTACTTGCAGGTCGGTGGTGCCCTGGACAATCAGGGCCGGCATCGTCAGGCGGGCGAACGCCGCTGCGGGGTCCGCACGAAACAGGCTGATCAGGTACGGCTGCACGCTGGGACGGAAAATACCCTGCAGCGGGCCCGGCACATCAGCATCCACCTGGCCGGCCTTGAGCCTGTCGAGGATCTGGTTGCTGCGCAGCAGCAGGGCCGGCGGCAGGTGATCCGCCAATTGCTGGCGAATCACCTGGTCCACCGGGCGGGCGCTGCCGGACAGGGAAATCACCCCGTCGGGATTGAGTTCAGGGGCGGCGAGGGCAGCCACCAACGCGCCTTCACTGTGCCCCAACACCACCAGGCGCCCGAAGCGCGGATCGGCCTTGAGCGATTTGCCCCAGGCCACGGCGTCGGCCACATAGGCGTCCAGCGTCAGGTTGCGCTCGTCTGGCGTGGCCTTGAGGCTGGCGGCCACGCCGCGTTTGTCGTAGCGCACGCTGGCAATGTTATGGCGCGCCAGCACCCAGGCCAGGCGCTTGAGGCTGTCATTGCGCGCGCCTTCGGCACTGTTGCCGTTGCGGTCGGTGGGGCCGGAGCCTGCAATGATCAGCACTACAGGCACGGGTTTGTCGGATTGGGGCAGCAGTAATGAGCCAAACAGCTCGCCGCTGCCGGTGTCCAGGCTGATGGGTCGTTGCAGTACGACAGGGCTGGCGGCGTGGGCGACGCTACAGAACAGGGTGAGGGTAAACAGCAAAACTCGCAGCATCATCGCGCCATCATGAGGAAGGTGCCGGTTGGACCAACGTCTACCGGGAAGGTTTCGAGGATGAACTACTGGGTGAGCCTGCGTATACTGGCGCGCTTAGTTATCACGGTTGAGTTGATTCAACTGATTTCACGGAGCGCTCTGCATGTCCGGCAATACCTACGGCAAGCTGTTCACTGTCACCACCGCGGGCGAAAGCCATGGTCCGGCGTTGGTCGCCATTGTCGACGGCTGCCCGCCCGGCCTTGAGCTGTCCCTGGACGACCTGCAGCGCGACCTCGACCGCCGCAAGCCCGGCACCAGCCGCCACACCACCCAGCGCCAGGAGCCCGACGAAGTCGAGATCCTCTCCGGCGTGTTCGAGGGTCGCACCACCGGTTGCGCCATCGGCCTGCTGATCCGCAACACTGACCAGAAGTCCAAGGACTACTCGGCGATCAAGGATCTGTTCCGCCCGGCCCACGCCGACTACACCTACCACCATAAATACGGTGAGCGCGACTACCGTGGCGGCGGCCGCAGTTCGGCGCGGGAAACCGCGATGCGCGTGGCCGCCGGAGCCATTGCCAAGAAGTACCTGGCAACCCAGGGCATCCTGATTCGTGGCTATATGAGCCAACTGGGCCCGATCGAAATCCCGTTCAAGACCTGGGACAGCGTGCAAGACAACGCTTTCTTCAGCCCCGACCCGGACAAGGTGCCGGAACTGGAAGCCTATATGGACCAGTTGCGCCGCGACCAGGATTCGGTGGGCGCGAAGATCACCGTGGTCGCCGAAGGGGTGATGCCGGGCCTGGGCGAGCCGATTTTCGACCGCCTGGACGCCGAACTGGCCCACGCGCTGATGAGCATCAACGCGGTCAAGGGCGTGGAAATCGGCGCCGGCTTCGCCTGTGTCGCCCAGCGCGGCACCGAGCACCGCGATGAGCTGACCCCCGAAGGTTTTGTCAGCAACAATGCGGGTGGCATTCTCGGCGGTATCTCGTCCGGCCAGCCGATTGTGGCGCACCTGGCGCTCAAGCCGACCTCGAGCATCACCACGCCGGGGCGTTCGATTGATGTGCATGGCAACCCGGTGGATGTGATTACCAAGGGCCGCCATGACCCGTGCGTCGGCATCCGCGCCACGCCGATTGCCGAAGCAATGATGGCCATTGTGCTGATGGACCATCTGCTGCGGCACCGTGGGCAGAATGCCGATGTGCGCGTGACTACTCCGGTGCTGGGCCAGCTGTGACGGTCTGACCGTGACAGCGCTCCCGTACTGGCGACTTTCCAGCTTCTATCTGTTCTATTTCGCCCTGCTGGGGGCGACGGCGCCGTTCCTGGCGCTGTACTTCCATCATCTGGGGTTCTCCAGCGCGCGCATTGGCGAGTTGGTCGCAATCCCGATGCTGATGCGCTGCGTGGCCCCCAATATCTGGGGCTGGCTGGGTGACTACACCGGGCGGCGCCTGGCCATTGTGCGGTTTGGCGCGGTGTGCACGCTGCTCAGTTTTTCGCTGATCTTTGTCAGCCAGAGCTATGCCTGGCTGGCATTGGTGATGGCCCTGCACGCGTTCTTCTGGCATGCGGTGCTGCCGCAGTTCGAGGTCATCACCCTGGCGCACCTGCAAGGTCAGACCTCGCGCTACAGCCAGGTCCGCTTGTGGGGCTCCGTCGGGTTTATCCTCGCGGTCGTCGCCCTGGGGCGCCTGTTCGAGGCCCTGAGCCTGGACATCTACCCGGTGGCGATCGTGTTGATCATGGCCGGCATCATCGGTGCCAGTTGGTGGGTGCCCAATGCCCAGCCGGCTGCCACCGGTGGTCGCGGTGCCGGCGACGGCTTCCTGCGGCAACTGCGCAGCCCTGGCGTGCTGGCGTTTTACGCCTGTGTCGCGTTGATGCAAATGAGCCACGGCCCGTACTACACCTTCCTCACCCTGCACCTGGAAAACCTCGGTTACAGCCGCGGTGTGATCGGCCTGCTGTGGGCCTTGGGTGTGGTGGCGGAAGTGTTGATGTTCATGGCCATGAGCCGGATTCTCACGCGCTTCTCGGTGCGCCGGGTGCTGGTGGCCAGTTTCCTGTTGGCCGCGTTACGCTGGCTGTTGCTGGGGTCATTCGCCGAATTCCTGTGGGTGCTGTTGCTCGCCCAGGTGCTGCATGCCGCGACCTTTGGCAGCTTTCATGCGGCGGCCATTCAATTTGTGCAGCGCAGCTTCGGTGCGCGCCAGCAAGGCCAGGGCCAGGCCCTGTATGCGGCGCTGGCCGGCACCGGCGGCGCGCTCGGCGCCTTGTATTCCGGGTACAGCTGGAACCAGTTGGGGCCGACCCTGACCTTCAGTATCGCCAGCCTCGCGGCCCTGGCCGCCGCGTTGATCATGGCGCTGCGCTTGCCCGAGGAACAGCCGTGAGCCCGGCCCATCATCTGCAGACTCTTACCGCCCGAGGACCCCTTTTATGAGCATTCTTTGTGTTTATCACCTTTCTACCCCGGACACCCCGAACAAGGTCTTGACCCACGCTGACGATATTGCCTCGACCCTGGCCGAGCAGGGCGTGGGCTTCGAACGCTGGCAGGCCAGCACCCGTGTCGAGGCCGGCGCCAGTGCTGCCGAAGTGACGGCGGCGTACCAGGAGCAAATTGACAGCTGGATGACGGCACAGGGCTACGCGCAGGTGCAAGTGTTGAGCGTGAACCGCGAGCACCCGCAAAAGGTTGCCCTTGCCGCAGGTTTGCGCGATGAGCATTACCACGGGGCTGATGAGATCCGCTTGTTCGCCGCCGGCCGTGGTTTGCTCGGCCTGCATATCGGCGACTATGTCTACACGGTGCTCTGCGAAAAACACGACCTGCTGCGCATACCGGCCGGCATGCCACGCTGGTTTGACCTGGGGGAGGAGCCGCGTGTGGTCGCGATCAGTCTGTTCCAGACGGCGTCCGGGGCTGAGGCGCAAGTGACCGGCAGCGGGATCGCCCAAGGTTTCCCGGGGCTGGATGATTGACCTTAGTTCACTATCCGCAAACTTATTCAATATGCTCAAGTTGGATAAGTTTGTGGGAATGGACTCTATAGTTTGTAAGTTCCAGCTATTTGTCTGAGGGTCGATGTGTTAACCCTTGGCTTTATGTAACTCTCCCGTCGCTGTGTACCTATCTGTCAATAGGAGTTGTCCGAATATTGACAGTGCAAACCACTACGAAAGGGAGAGGCAGCATGAGCAGTCCAGAGGAGCCCACCCCATCCGTACCTGGGCCGGCGGTCAGTGTGGCAACAGATGTTTGTGAGCAGGCGTGCGACGACAGGGCAGGCGACGCACAGTCGTTGCCGGATAAGCCGCTGACGGCCAAGGAGTTGGAAATACTGCGCTGGGCCACGGAGGGCAAGACAGTGTGGGAGATCAGCCGGATTCGCTGTGTCTCACAGGCGACGGTGAAGTTTCACCTGCGCAATATCTACGGCAAGTTGCACGTCAATAACCGGGTCCAGGCGGTGAGTGAAGCGATCAGGCGCGGGTTGTGCGGATAAAAAAGGGCCGTGAAGCGCAATGGCTTCACGGCCCTGGGAAACGCAGTGGTACTTATGCCGAATGGTAGGTCGGCAGGGCAAAGCGGTGCTGGCTTTGCAGCATCGAAATCTGCGGCAACTCGCTGGCTTGTTCTGCCAGGTCGCGGCGGATAGCGCTGATGACCCAGGTCAGTTGGTCGGCAGTGTGCAGCTGCTGGTACGAGATCGAGCGTTTGATCTGCTTGCCCTCGGTGTTGCGCAGGGTCAGCAGGATCCCACCGTCAGGGCGCGCCTGGGTGGTGACGTCGTAGGCGGAGAATACAGAAGCGAATTTATCTTGGATCAGGCTCATGTCTATCGGCTCCATTGGCTCGTGTTGTGCGGCATGGAGTGATAGGTGCAGTGATTGTGCCAGTATCGCGATTTGTATAAAAACCATATAAATCAATGGCTTGCAAAAAATCGAACTTTTCACTTTCGTGCAATATGCATGAATGGCCATCGTGCATCCTGCATTTTGCGCTATTGGGCGATGACGAACGGTATCGTGCGTCACCGGTGCCTGGGATACAAAACATTGCAAATCCCGCGTGTACAGCCAAGGAATGGCTGGCGTATTTTCCTGCAAGGCATTCAGGAATGGTCCTACACCGCATGAAGGCCCGTGGACCCTACGAATAATAAGAAAAAGGACTTCTGTGCATGAGCAATCCCCATAGCGAGATGATTACCCTCGGCATGATGTTGCGTAAGGTGCCGACCATTGTCCGGGCCCTGCCACGGTTGGTGCGCGGTATCCGTGTCGCCAATATCACTGACCCCGACCAGCCGTGCGGCCTGGGCTGGACCTTCGAACAGGCCACCCAGCGCAACCCCGAAGGCGCCGCGCTGTTGTTTGGCGACCAGGTGCTCAGCTACCGCCAGGCCAACCAGCACGCCAATCGCATCGCCCATCATCTGCAGGCCCAAGGCATTGGCAAGGGTGATGTGGTCGCGCTGTTTATTGAAAACCGTCCCGAACTGCTGTTGACCGTGCTGGCGGTGGCCAAGGTCGGCGGCATCTGCGCCATGCTCAATACCGCGCAGACCCAGGCGGTGCTGGTGCATAGCCTGACCCTGGTCAACCCGGTGGCAATTGTGGTCGGCGCCGAACTGGTCGACGCCTACGACGCGGTACGTGAGCAGGTGGCGATTGATCCGCAGCGCACCTGGTATGTCGCCGATCAACAGGTGGCGCCTGTGCCCCAGGGCTATATCGACCTGATGGCCGCCAGCGCAGACTGTTCCACGGATAACCCGGCCAGCAGCCAACAGATCTACTTCAACGACCCGTGCTTCTATATCTACACTTCCGGCACCACCGGTTTGCCCAAGGCAGGTATCTTCAAGCATGGGCGCTGGATGAAATCCTCGGCCAGCTTCGGCACCATCGCCCTGGATATGGGGCCGGAGGACGTCGTCTATTGCACTCTGCCGCTGTACCACGCCACCGGGCTCTGTGTGTGCTGGGGCTCGGCGATTGCCGGCGCGTCGGGGTTTGCCATCCGCCGCAAATTCAGCGCCAGCCAGTTCTGGGACGATGTGCGCAAATTCAACGCGACCACCCTGGGCTATGTCGGCGAATTATGCCGCTACCTGATGGACCAGCCGCCCAGCGAACGCGACCGCGACAACCGAGTGGTGAAGATGATCGGCAACGGCTTGCGTCCGGGAGTGTGGGGGCCGTTCAAGGAGCGTTTTGGTGTGGGGCATATCTGCGAGTTGTACGCCGCCAGTGACGGCAATATCGGCTTCACCAACGTGCTGAATTTCGACAACACCATCGGCTTTTCCCTGATGCACTGGGCGCTGGTGGACTACGCCCACGACACTTGCGAGCCGATCCGTGGCAGCAATGGTTTTATGCGTGAAGTGCAGAAGGGCGGCCAGGGCCTGCTGCTGGCCAGGATCGACGACAAGGCGCCGTTCGATGGCTACACCGACCCGGAAAAGAACCGCAAGGTGGTCTTGAGCGACGTGTTCGAAAAGGGCGACCGCTACTTCAACACCGGCGATCTGTTGCGCAGCATTGGCTTTGGCCATGCGCAGTTCGTGGACCGCCTGGGCGACACCTATCGCTGGAAGGGCGAGAACGTCTCCACCACCGAGGTGGAAAACATCTTTATGCAGCACCCGCAGATCACCGAGGCGGTGGCCTACGGCGTGGAAATCGCCAACACCAATGGCCGCGCCGGGATGGCGGCGATTACCCCGTCCGAATCCCTGGCCACCCTGGATATGCAGGCGTTGCTGCAATTCGCCCAGAGCCAGATGCCGGCCTATGCGGTGCCGCTGTTCCTGCGGGTCAAGGTGAAGATGGAAACCACCGGCACCTTTAAGTACCAGAAGGTCCGTCTTAAGGAAGAGGCCTTCGACCCGCACAAGGTGGGGGACGATCCGCTCTACGCCTGGTTACCGGGCAGCGATACCTATGTGCCCGTGACCGTGCAGGTGCTGGCGGATATCCAGAGCGGAAAATATCGCTACTAGGGCGGCTCGATAGAACCTGGCTATTGTGGCTTTCGGCAAAAAAGGGGTGACAGGCGCGGCGCTGCTCGGGAAACTGACGGCCTTACGCCACACCTCACAGGGAGCCGCAGATGTCTGATCAAGCCAAACAAATGACCGAAGAAGAAGCCGCCGAATTTGCCGAGCAGGTCTTCGACGTGGCCCGCCGCGGTGATGCCGCCATGCTGGCTGCGCTGCTGGCCAAGGGCTTGCCGGTGAATCTGCGCAATCACAATGGCGATACCTTGTTGATGTTGTCCGCCTATCACGGGCACGCCGAGGCGGTGAAAGTGCTGCTGGAGTTCAAGGCCGATCCGCAGATCGCCAACGACAAGAACCAACTGCCGATTGCCGGTGCAGCGTTCAAGGGCAACCTGGCGGTGGTCAAGGCGTTGATTGAAGGCGGCACCCCGGTTGACGGCGCCTCTGCCGATGGCCGCACGGCGCTGATGATGGCGGCGATGTTCAATCGCACCGAAATGGTCGAGTACCTGATCAGCGTAGGGGCCAACCCCAAGGCCACGGATGCCCAGGGGGTAACGGCCCTGGTGGCGGCCCAGACCATGGGGGCAGCGGATACGACGGCGCAGTTGCAAAAACTGGTGTAGGCTTTGCGCCCTCAAAATCAGCCTTGCCACAGGATTCGCCCATGAACACCGCGCTCGTCGAACTCATCACTAAAATCAGTTCCGGTTGCCTGGGCGACGCCGAGATCGTGCGGATCGCCGATGAGGCCAGCCAGGCCTACGCCGATGCCGATGGGTTCCTGGCGGCCAACCCTGATATCAACTACGACGACACCTTCCCCATCCCGCTGGGCGAGTGGATTGTGGTCGGCAGCCTGCCGGAAACGGTGCTGTTCCAGGCCGACACCTACCAGGATCTGTTCGCCCAGATCGTTGCTTCCTTTGGTCCCGACGTTGCGTTCAACCTCAAGCCCAAGCAGTTGGCCAAGACCGAGGCGCTGACGGCCCTTAATCGCATCCAGATCCAGCTCGGCGCCATGAACCCGGAAAACGGCGGCTACACCCTGATGAATTTCAGCCAGTTGCTCGATGACGAAATCCAGGCCGTGCTGGTCTATGGCAATGACGTGCCGCGGGTGCTGGAATTGTGTGCCGAAGTCGGGATCAAGGGCGAACCGTCCCTGGAAGCCCTGCGCATTGCCGTCCACGTCTGAAATAAAACGGAACCCTGGCCAGGGCTGGCTATCCTAAACAGGCAAGCCCTCACTTAGGAGCGACACCATGGGTTCCACATTTAATGGTCTGATCGGGTTGATCATCCTGGCACTGGATATCTGGGCGATCATCAACGTGTTCAAAAGCGGCGCCAGCACCGGGGCCAAAGTGTTGTGGATCCTGTTGATCCTGCTGTTGCCGGTATTGGGCCTGATTATCTGGGCCATCGCCGGGCCACGGGGCAACGTGCGGCTCTGATCCTCTGCGGGCACAAGCATGTAAATAATGTGGGAGCGCGCTTACCCGCGACAGCGGTGTATCAGTACCAGATTGATTGGCTGACACACCGCTGTCGCGAGCAAGCTCGCTCCCACATTTGTCTGCGGCGTGTCCTGTAGATTTTTGTGTCCATCTATTCGCTGCACAAAATTTTCACACTTCATCCAAGACAATTCCCCCGCTTTATTTTCCTGCCTCGGTCAGTCTGTGCCGACAGGAGCGCTGCGCGATGAGTAATCGATAGCGTTGACGACGTTGATCGGGCAGCATCTGCCCACTGCGTAATACCCTGGACCCCTGTGCCTTTACTGGCCGGGGCAGGACGCCGCTGCATTCTTTCGTCACTTAAACCTCCAATGGGTCCTCAAACAACATGGCAAACCCGGACGCCCTGAATCAGCAGCGAGCTTCTACTCGTCTGCTGCAACCGACCGTCAAGTCCCACCTGGCCTACACGCTGCTTTGCGCCCTGGTCATGATGGTGATGCTCTCCCTGCTGCGCCTGGGACTGTTGGTGTACAACAGCGACATGATGCTCGACACCCCGGCCTCGACCTTCCTTGAAGCGTTCGTCAATGGCCTGCGCCTGGACTTGCGCCTGGTGGTGTACCTGAGCATCCCGCTGATCCTGGCCCTGTTCAGCGTGCGCGCCATGGCCGCCCGTGGGTTCTTCCGGTTGTGGCTGACCGTGGTCTCCAGCAGCGCGCTGTTCCTTGGCCTGATGGAGATGGACTTCTACCGCGAGTTCCACCAGCGCCTTAACGGCCTGGTCTTCCAGTACGTCAAGGAAGACCCGAAAACCGTGATGAGCATGCTCTGGTACGGTTTCCCGGTGGTGCGCTACCTGCTGGGCTGGGCCGTCGGTACCTTTATCCTGAGCATCGCCTTCAAGGGCGCCGACCGTGCGACGCGCCCCCGTGGCCCGTTCAGCGGTGGCACCGTCGGCACCCGCCAGGTCGCGCCGTGGTACAGCCGCATCGCGGTGTTCGTGGTGTGCCTGCTGATTGCCGTGGTCGCCGCGCGTGGCACCCTGCGCCAGGGTCCGCCACTGCGTTGGGGTGACGTGTACACCACCGACTCGAACTTCGCCAACCACCTGGGCCTCAACGGTACGTTGTCGCTGATCGGTGCAGCCAAGGCGCGCTTCTCCGAGCATCGCGAGAACGTCTGGAAAGCCACCCTGGAGCAGCCGCTGGCGACCCAGACCGTGCGTGACATGCTGGTGCTGCCTGACGAAAAACTGGTGGATACCGACACCGCCGCCGTGCGCCGTGACTTCACGCCGCCGGCCGAGAAGACCCTGCCGATCAAGAACGTCGTGGTGATCCTGATGGAAAGCTTCGCCGGTCACTCGGTGGGCGCCCTGGGCAGTGGCGGCAAAATCACGCCGTACTTCGACGAGTTGACCAAGGAAGGCCTGCTGTTCGACCGTTTCTTCTCCAATGGCACCCATACCCACCAGGGCATGTTCGCCACCATGGCCTGCTTCCCGAACCTGCCAGGCTTCGAATACCTGATGCAGACCCCGGAAGGCAGCCACAAGCTGTCGGGCTTGCCGCAGTTGCTCAGCGCCCGTGATTTTGACGACGTGTATGTCTACAACGGCGACTTCGCCTGGGACAACCAGTCGGGCTTCTTCAGCAACCAGGGCATGACCAACTTCATTGGCCGCAAGGATTTCGTCGACCCGGTGTTCTCCGATCCGACCTGGGGCGTGTCCGACCAGGACATGTTCGACCGGGGCCTGCAGGAGCTGAAGGCGCGCGAAGGCGGCAAGCCGTTCTATGCCCTGCTGCAAACCCTGTCCAACCACACGCCGTATGCCTTGCCGACGCCGTTGCCGGTCGCGCCGGTGACTGATCGTGGCCGTCTCAACGAGCATTTGACGGCCATGCGCTACTCCGACTGGGCCCTGGGCCAGTTCTTCGAGAAGGCCCGTAAGGAGCCGTACTTCAAGGACACCCTGTTTGTGATCGTCGGCGACCATGGTTTCGGTAACGAGCAACAGATCACCGAAATGGACCTGGGGCGCTTCAACGTGCCGCTGCTGTTGATCGCACCGGGCGTGCAGGACAAGTTCGGCGTGCGTGACCACACCGTGGGAACGCAGATCGACATCGTGCCGACCATCATGGGCCGCCTGGGCGGTGAAACCCGCCACCAGTGCTGGGGCCGCGACCTGCTCAACTTGCCGGAAGGCGACAAGGGCTTTGGCGTGATCAAGCCCTCGGGCAGCGACCAGACCGTGGCGTTGCTCACTGCCGACCGTGTGTTGGTACTGCCCAAGGAAATGCCACCGAAACTGTGGCAATACGAACTGGGCGCCAACCCGACCGGCAAGGTGATTCCCGAGTCGGCGGATGAGGCGCAACTCAAGCAGAAACTTGAGTCGTTCCTGCAAACCGCGACCAAGAGCCTGCTGGATAACACCGCAGGCGTGGTAGACGGCAAGCCGGACTAATCGCCCGGCAATAAAAAAGAGGCCTTCTTCAAGGCCTCTTTTTTTTGCATCTTTTTTAACGCTGGGGGGTTATATCTTGCCCAGCAACAACAGAATCAACAGCACCACCAGCACCGTACCGAGAATACCCGACGGCCCATAACCCCAGTTACGCGAGTGCGGGAATACCGGCAGGCCGCCGACCAGCAGGAGGATCAGAACAATGATAAGAATGAGGCTCATAGTTTGTTTTCCTTATTCGTCTTCTGAAAAGACCTGATTGTTAATTGTCAGAGCCGCACCTTTAAAACGGCCGCCTTAATCAATCCGACTCCTGCACTTTGCAGAAAATTCCCTGTTTTTTTAATCCGATTTGGCCGCTGGCTTATTTCGTTTTTAATTGTTGTGTTGTTGCGCACTTAGTTTAAATAGATTGAACTTACCCCATGCCCCGGCATCCGACCGGGCCTTTGGTTTGCCCCGGGCATTCAGCAACTTGATGGTGCATGGGGCGGTGAATAACCTTCGCTACACTGGCGCGTACTTCTTCCCTGAATCACAAGGCTACTTCCTATGCAAAATCGCATGATGATCACCGGCGCCGGATCCGGCCTGGGTCGCGAAATCGCTCTGCGCTGGGCCCGCGAGGGCTGGCAGCTGGCCTTGTCGGATGTCAGCGAGCCGGGCTTGCAGGAAACCCTCGCGCGGGTGCGCCAGGCCGGTGGCGACGGGTTTATCCAGCGCTGTGACGTGCGTGACTACAGCCAGCTCACCGCCTTTGCCCAGGCCTGCGAGGTCAAGCTGGGCGGCATCGACGTGATCGTCAACAACGCCGGGGTCGCCTCCGGTGGGTTCTTCAGCGAGCTGTCCCTGGAGGATTGGGACTGGCAGATCGCAATCAACCTGATGGGGGTGGTCAAGGGCTGCAAGGCCTTCCTGCCGCTGCTGGAAAAGAGCAAGGGCCGGATCATCAACATCGCCTCCATGGCGGCCCTGATGCAAGGCCCGGCCATGAGTAACTACAACGTGGCCAAGGCCGGTGTGGTGGCGCTTTCGGAAAGCCTGCTGGTGGAGCTCAAGCAGCAGGAAGTCGGGGTGCACGTGGTGTGCCCGTCGTTCTTCCAGACCAACCTGCTGGACTCGTTCCGCGGCCCCACCCCGGCGATGAAGGCCCAGGTCGGCAAACTGCTGGAAAGCTCGCCGATCAGTGCGGCAGACATTGCCGATTACATCTACCAGCGGGTGGCCGCCGGTGAGTTCATGATCCTGCCCCACGAACAGGGACGCATGGCCTGGGCGCTGAAACAGAAAAACCCGCAATTGCTGTATGACGAGATGACCAGCATGTCGGAAAAAATGCGCGCCAAGGCTCAGTCGGTCAAAGGCTGAGGGATATAAACAATACGTTTATATTTTTGCGGTCCTACTGGGCTGTTTGATATTCGTCTGTCAGTAAATCCAACCCTGGGTTGTAGGGAGGATCTGTTTATCTGGCAGGTCATTGATGGCTCGTAGGGGAGGGCGCATGGTCGCGGTCCGGTAACTTTCCAAAGGACACACGCCATGCTGGTACTTAGCCGCGCGGTAGGCGAAATCATTTCCATCGGCGATCACATCACCCTGCGGATCCTGGAGGTCAACAGCCTCCAGGTGAAACTCGGTGTGCAAGCGCCCGCAGGGGTCAATGTGCACCGGGCGGAGGTCTACGAAAAGATCCGCCGCCTGCAGGGGCAGGCGGTGGCGGTGCCCAACCCTTAGTCGAACAGGTGCTTGGGCACGTCGTGCTTGAGCATCAACTGGCACTGCTCGCTTTCAGGGTCGAAAACAATCAGCGCCTGACCCTTGGTCAACGCCTGGCGCACGCGCAGTACGCGGGTTTCCAGGGGCGTGTCGTCGCCGTTGTCGGTGCCGTCGCGGGTCACGAAGTCTTCAATGAGGCGGGTCAGGGTGTCGACTTCAAGTGCATCGTAGGGAATCAGCATACAAGCCTCAAATGGTGGATCCCGGCGATCCTACTGTGCCGGGATCATAGTTGCCAGCCTCAGGATTTCTGCCCGATCAGGCTGTCCACCGAGGGCACGCGGGTGTCACTCTCCATTTGCGTTTCGTGTTCCAGTTGATGACTGAAGCGGTCCAGGGAACCCTGGGCCGGTTGCGCATCGCTGGCAAATACCGGCGGGCTGAGGATGTAGGCGCCCAGCAGGCGGCTCAAGGCCGCCAGGCTGTCGATATGGGTGCGCTCGTAACCATGGGTCGCATCGCAGCCAAAGGCCAGCAACGCGGTGCGGATATCGTGGCCGGCGGTGACCGCCGAGTGCGCGTCGCTGAAGTAGTAGCGAAACAGGTCACGGCGTACTGGCAGGTCGTTTTCCGCCGCCAGGTGCAGCAGGTGCCGGGACAGGTGATAGTCGTAAGGGCCGCCGGAATCCTGCATCGCCACGCTCACCGCATGTTCGCTGGAGTGCTGGCCGGGGGCGACCGGGGCAATGTCGATGCCGACGAACTCGCTGACATCCCAGGGTAGGGCCGCCGCCGCGCCGCTGCCGGTTTCTTCAGTGATAGTGAACAGCGGATGACAGTCGATCAGCAACGGTTCGCCGCTGTCGACGATGGCCTTGAGCGCCGCCAGCAAGGCTGCGACCCCGGCTTTGTCGTCCAGGTGGCGGGCGCTGATATGGCCGCTTTCGGTGAATTCCGGCAGCGGGTCGAACGCCACGAAGTCACCGACGCTGATCCCCAGGGAGTCGCAATCGGCGCGGGTGGCGCAGTAGGCGTCCAGGCGCAGTTCGATATGGTCCCAACTGATCGGCATTTCATCCACGGCGGTGTTGAAGGCATGCCCGGAGGCCATCAGCGGCAGCACGCTGCCACGGATCACGCCATTGTCGGTGAACAGGCTGACGCGGCTGCCTTCGGCAAAGCGGCTGGACCAGCAACCCACCGGGGCCAGGGTCAGGCGGCCATTGTCCTTGATCGCCCGTACGGCGGCGCCAATGGTGTCCAGGTGCGCGGAGACGGCACGGTCCGGGCTGTTTTTCTGGCCCTTGAGGGTGGCGCGGATCGTACCGCGCCGGGTCATTTCAAACGGGATGCCCAGTTCTTCCAGGCGTTCGGCGACGTAGCGCACGATGGTGTCGGTAAACCCGGTAGGGCTGGGGATGGCGAGCATTTCCAGCAGCACTTTTTGCAGGTAGTTGAGATCCGGTTCGGGGATGGCTCGGGTCATGGAAACTCCTGATGAGTTGAGGGCATCGATGGTTTCGATGAGGGGCTTGGGGATTTGTTGGCCGGGCTGGCCTCATCGCAGGCAAGCCAGCTCACACAGCAACCTGTGGGAGCGGGCTTGCCCGCGATGAGGCCCGTCCAGTCAGCTCATGTCTCAAGCCGTGGTTTGACTGTGGGGGAACAACAAATCCACAAACCGTTCTGCCGTGGGCTGTGGTTCATGGTTGGCCAGGCCGGCCCGTTCATTGGCTTCGATAAATACGTACTCCGGCTGGTCAGCGGCCGGCACCATCAAGTCCAGGCCGACCACCGGAATATCCAGGGCACGCGCCGCACGCACGGCAGCATCCGCCAGCGTCGGGTGCAGAATCGCCGTGACATCTTCCAGGCAGCCCCCAGTGTGCAGGTTGGCAGTGCGCCGTACCGCCAGCACTTCACCCGAAGGCAGGATGCTGTCGTAGTCATATCCTGCCGCCTTCAGGGTGCGCAGGGTTTCGTCATCCATCGGGATCTTGCTCTCGCCGTCTGTGGCCGCCTGGCGGCGCCGGCTCTGCACTTCGATCAAGGCGCCGACGCTGTGCTTGCCATCGCCGATCACCTGCGCCGGGCGTCGGATCGCGGCAGCTACTACTTCAAAACCAATCACCAGGATGCGCAGGTCCAGGCCCTCGTGGAAACTCTCCAGCAAAACCCGAGAGTCGAACTGGCGCGCCGCTTCGATGGCGCCTTGCACTTCTTCGATGGTCTGCAAGTCCACGGCCACGCCCTGGCCCTGTTCTCCGTCCAGCGGCTTGACCACGATGCGCTGGTGTTCGTCGAGAAACTCCAGGTTGTCGTCGGCGCTGGCTGCCAGTTGTTGCGCTGGCAATTTCAAGCCGGCGGCGCTCAAGACCTTGTGGGTCAGGCTCTTGTCCTGGCACAGGCTCATGCTGATCGCACTGGTCAGGTCGCTCAATGACTCCCGGCAGCGCACCCGGCGCCCGCCATGGCTGAGGGTGAACAGCCCGGCTGCGGCATCGTCCACCTGCACATCAATACCGCGCCGGTGCGCCTCTTCGACAATGATTCGTGCATAGGGATTGAACCCCGCCTGCGGCCCCGGCCCAAGGAACAGCGGCTGGTTGATACCGTTCTTGCGCTTGATGGCAAAGGTGGTGAGGGCGCGAAAACCGAGCTTGGCGTACAGGCTCTTGGCCTGGCGATTGTCGTGCAGCACCGACAGGTCGAGGTAACTCAGGCCCCGGCTCATAAAGTGCTCGATCAGGTGGCGCACCAGCACTTCGCCGACGCCGGGCCGCGAGCATTGCGGGTCGACGGCCAGGCACCAGAGGCTGCTGCCGTGTTCCGGGTCATGGAAGGCTTTATGGTGATTGAGGCCCATGACGCTGCCGATTATCGCGCCGCTGTCTTCATCCTCGGCCAGCCAGTACACCGGGCCGCCTTGATGGCGCGGGGTCAACAGGTTGGCATCCACCGGCAACATGCCGCGCCCCTGGTACAGGCGATTGACTGCCTGCCAGTCGGCTTCGCTCTGTACCCGGCGAATGCGAAAGCCACGGAACACCCGGGTCGCCGGCCGGTAGTCGGTGAACCACAGGCGCAAGGTATCGGAGGGGTCGAGGAACAACTGTTGCGGATCAATCCCGAGGATCTGCTGGGGCGCGGCCACATACAGGGCGATATCCCGTTCCCCGGGCTGCTCGTTGAGCAGCTCCAGGGCCAGGCTCGCCGGGTCGGGGAAGGTATGGCCAATCAATAAGCGGCCCCATCCGCAATGCACGGCGATGGGCTGGGCGCTGGGTTCGCTGCCGTCTTCGGCCAGGCGCGCTTGCAGGCGCTCGTAGGACGGTGCCTGGCCGCGCAGCAGGCGTTGGCTGTAGGCCGTGGCGTGAGGTTTCATCAATCAGATTCCTTGTTCGCTGAGCCACAGGTTCAGCGCCGCCAATTGCCACAGCTTGGAGCCGCGCAGCGGGGTCAATTGCCCTTGGGGGTCAGTGAGCAGACGGTCGAGCATCGCCGGGTTGAACAGACCACGATCCTGGCTCGGGTCCAGCAACAGGTCACGCACCCAGTGCAGGGTGTCGCCCTGCAAATGCTTGAGGCCGGGCACCGGGAAGTAGCCTTTCTTACGGTCGATCACCGCACTGGGGATCACCCGGCGCGCGGCTTCCTTGAGCACTTGCTTGCCACCGTCCGGCAGCTTGAATTGGCCCGGCACCCGCGCCGACAACTCCACCAGGCGGTAGTCGAGAAACGGCGTGCGCGCTTCCAGGCCCCAGGCCATGGTCATGTTATCCACACGCTTGACCGGGTCGTCCACCAGCATCACCGTGCTGTCCAGGCGCAGGGCCTTATCCACAGCCGCCTCGGCGCCGGGCTGGGCGAAATGCTCGCGCACAAAGTCGCCGGCGGCGTCATTGGCGGTCAGCCATTGCGGGGCGACGGTGGCCGCGTAGTCGTCGTAGCTGCGGTCGAAGAAGGCCTCGCGATAGGCCGCATACGGGTCACTGGCGCCGTCCACTTGCGGGTACCAGTGGTAACCGGCGAACAGCTCATCGGCGCCCTGGCCGCTTTGCACCACCTTGCAATGCTTGGCCACTTCCCGCGACAGCAAATAGAAGGCAATGCAGTCATGGCTGACCATTGGCTCGCTCATGGCGCGGAACGCGGCCGGCAGTTGCTCGATGATTTCGCTTTCGGCGATACGCAGTTGGTGGTGCCGCGTGCCGTAGTGCTTGGCGATCAGGTCGGAGTACTGGAACTCATCGCCACGCTCGCCGCCGGCATCTTCGAAGCCGATGGAGAAGGTCGACAGATCCTGTACGCCGACTTCGCGCAACAGGCCCACCAGCATGCTCGAATCCACACCGCCCGACAGCAGCACGCCGACATCCACCGCCGCGCGTTGGCGAATCGCCACGGCTTGGCGGGTGCTGTCGAGCACGCGGTCGGTCCAGTCTTCCAGAGTCAGGTGTTTTTCATCGTCATGGGGGCCGTAGGGCAGGGTCCACCAGGTTTTCTGCTCGGTCTTGCCGTTGGCCTCAATCCGCATCCAGGTGGCCGGCGGCAGCTTTTCGATGCCCGCCAGCAAGGTGCGCGGTGCCGGCACCACGGCGTGGAAATTCAGGTAGTGATTGAGCGCCACCGGGTCGAGGATCGGGTTGATATCGCCGCCCTTGAGCAACGCCGGCAACGCCGAGGCAAAGCGCAAGCGCTGGCCGGTGCGCGACAGGTACAACGGCTTGACGCCCAGGCGGTCGCGGGCGATGAACAGGCGCTGGCTGTCGCGCTCCCAGATGGCAAAGGCAAACATGCCGTTGAGCTTGGGCAGCAAGGCTTCGCCCCAGGCGTGGTAGCCCTTGAGCAGCACTTCGGTGTCGCCGCCGGAATAGAAGGCGTAGCCCAGGGCTTCAAGCTCGGTGCGCAGTTCCGGGAAGTTGTAGATCGCGCCGTTGAACGCCAGGGACAGGCCCAGTTGGGCGTCGACCATCGGCTGGGCCGAGCCGTCCGACAGGTCCATGATTTTCAGGCGACGATGGCCCAGGGCAATCGGCCCTTGGGCATGGAAGCCCCACGCGTCAGGTCCGCGTGGTGCCAGGTGATGGGTGATTCGCTCCACCGCTGCCAGGTCGGCAGGTTGATGATCGAAACGCAGTTCTCCAGCTAATCCGCACATAAAGTCCTTACCGGTTTTTCCGTTGGGGAGGGGGTAAAAGGCACGCGCCAAAACGGCGGGTACCCAAGGACTGACCCGAGGCTATACCTGGAGTTTTAGATCAATAAGTTATATGGCAAACGGCCGCTCCCCCGCGCACGCCGTTCTGCGGCCCGTGGGGCGCGGGGCAAAGTGGAGGTAATTAGGTCTGGCTCGGATGCAAATAGTGGCGCGTTTCCAAGGGCAACCCCCCAGCTATTTGAACCCTTCTGCGGTGCAGGGGAGCTTATGGTGATGCGTCATGTTCAACGCGATTAAGGACCGTTGCGAATGACGCAAACAGCAAAGCTGAGCCAGGCTGTGCAGCCTGTGACCTCGGACGAATTGATGAAGGCGCTGCTGGACAGCACCGGCGACCTGGATAAAGCGCAGGTCTTGCATGAAACGTTGCCCGCCTGGCTGGTCAAGGCCGATCCCCAGGCACTCCAGGCCATTGAGCAGGCGTATGCCGACAGCGAGCGGCCCAAGGCAAACCTGCAACGGCTGCTGAGCCGTCTGACCCCTCTGGACGCGTTCTGTACCGAACGCCTCACGGCGTTTCTGGCCGCCAAAGGCCACACTCAGCTGGATATCGAGAACGACTCGCTGGAGCTCCCCAGGCGTACCTTCAGGGGAGTCAATCCGGACCTGGGCGGCATGCTGGTGCAGACCGTTACCCTGGAGAAACACAGCCTGCTGCAAGCGGCGATGCAGAATTTTTCCCAGGCCGGGGCCGAACCGGGAGGCATACCGATCAATGCCGTGGTCCGCGTTGGGGCAAAGCGCAGGGTTGCGCAAGATATCAGCGCCCAGACATTTATCGGCTACTGCCGCGAGCTGAATCTGGGGGAGGCCTATCAAACCCATGTGCGCGAGGTGTTCAACCTGACGGACCCGGACGGCGGTTATAGCCCGGCGGTGAGGACGATGGGTCAGTCCCGGTGCATGGATATGCTGATCGACCTGCAGATAGCCTATGCCAAAGGCGATATTGATCAACCGACCCGTGAGCTGTTGCTGGGCCTGGTCAAGGCGGACATGCCCGCCAGCAGCACCCGGCAGCTGTGGTTCAACAACCAACCGCTGACCTGGCAAGGCTTGAACATCGACGGGGCGTGCCTGTGGGGCGTGCTGGTGTTTTCCGGCGCCTCCCCCGATGGGTTTTCCAACGGCCCGATCGTGGTGTACATGCCCAATGAGCCCGTGCGGCCGTGGTACCGCTACGTGTCCCTGGAGCAGTTCAAGCTTTACCTCAGCCTCAAGCTCCACGTGAGTCGTTATCGACACTTCTTCATGGGCTACCTGGACGAGTCCGAGCGTTTCGGTTTTTTTCAGCGGTTTGAGCAGTACAACCTCCTGGTGCGCGTAGAACCGCTACCTGTAACGGATAATTTTTCGACGTTCTTTTTTAATGCCGGTGTCGGCAAAATCCAGATTGATGCCCGTGTGCTCGCCGTTCCCAATGCCCAGGCCGATGACGACGCACGCCGCCAGCGCACCCAGGATTACCTGGATGCGGGCTTGACGGTACTCAACGTCGCCGCGTTTGTGGTGCCGGTACTGGGCCAGTTGATGACGGGCGTGGCGGTCGGGCAACTGCTTGGGGAAGTGTTCGAAGGGGTGGATGACTGGGTACACCAGGACAAACTCGGTGCCCTTCGGCACCTGACGAACATTGCTGAGAACCTCGCGGCCATGGCGTTGTTCGCGGCGGGTGCAAAAGTGGCCGGCCGGCTCTGGAGAACCACGCCGCCGGCTTCGGGGTTTTACGAACGGTTCGAGGCGGTGCGCATGCCGGATAGAACCACGCGCTTGTGGCGCAGCCGCACCGAGCCGTACCGCCACACCGTTTCGCTCGAAGGGACGGTTGCCAGTCCCCGTGGGGTCTACCAGGCTCACGGCCAGTCCTACGTCAATGTCGACGGTTCGACCTACTCGGTTGTCTTTGACTCCGGTACCGGCCGCTGGCGGGCCCGACATCCGCAGCGTGATTCAGCGTATCGACCGCCCCTGGTCCACAACTACCAGGGCGGTTGGCAGTTCTCGTTCGAACAACCGCAAGAATGGCAGAACCCGGACTATGTCCTGGGCCGACTGGACCCCAGCCTCGGTACCCTTCCAGCCGGGCATCTGCGGGATATCGCCGCCATCACTGACGCGACCTTGCCCCGCCTGCAGCAAATAGCCAGGCAAAACCTGCCATTGCCGGAGCGCTTGCGCGAACGTGCGCTGCGCTTCAGGCAGAATCAGGAGGTTCGCGACCTGATCTGGCAGATGGAGCATCAGGCACCGCTCGACGCGGCGACCACGCGTGTGCAGATGCTGGCCCTGCCGCTGATGGAAGGCTGGCCCCAGGGGCGGTTTTTCGAACTGCTGGACGAGCAGGGGTACCTGCTGGAGCGTCATCCCGACACCGCGCCTTTCGACTACGAAGACCTGAGCATCCACATCACCACGGGGCATCTGAAACACGGGCAAGTCCTGTCCAGCCTACTGGAGGCCCTCGACCCCGAGGAGACCGCGCGCCTGCTCGGCGGCACCTTCCCTCCAGAAGAGGCGCAAGAGGTGCTGGCGCGGCGGCTGACCGCTTCACTCAAGGACAATCACCAGGCGGTTTACGAAAGGCTGCGTGCCGATGTCGACTTTCCCGACCAGACCGATCACGGCGTGCTCAAGCATCGCTATCCGCAACTGCCCATTCGGCTTGCCTGGGAAATCATGACCCAGGCCTCCACGGCCGAGCGTTGGCGGCTGCGCGATACCGGGCGGGTGCCTTTGCGGATCGCCCAATGGGTGCGGGAGACCTTGGAAATACTTAACGAAGACGATGCCCTGAGCGGTCTGTACCTGCCGGAACTGGCCACCGACGCCACTCGGCGTATAGCGCTGGGGTTACTGCCGCGGGTTCCGGGCTGGCCCGAAGATGTGTTGATGCAAATACGCCAGGAGAGCTTGGACGGCAGTGTCATGGGGCAGGTGGGCAACGCATCTGCCGCCACCACTCGCACGCTGGTCCAGTCGAACCTGGGGTGGCGCGCCTACAACGGACAAGGTGCGCCGCTGGGGCCGATGGCCGAGGGCCCGGAGGGGTTCTATGAGGCGTTGCTTAACAGTTTGCCCCCCGCTGAGCTCGACCAGCTGCAGTTGCCCGCGAGCGGCAGGGCCAGCCATTTGCGCAATAGCCTGATTGGCAAGGCCCAGGATGAGCGGCGCCGGATTAGCCGTTATCTATGGCCGGAACGGCCGGTGCCCGAAGATCCGCCTGTGTCGTGCGTGCAAGCAATGCCCGTGGAGCCGCCGCGACAACCCGCCGGCCTGGTGCGCAAGGTCCGCAAGCTCTACCCCTTGTTTGATGAGCGGCGCATAGCGACCTTTTTGCAGGACTTGGGTCACGATCCGCTGTCCCGGGCCAAAGCCGTGCGTGCTCTTGAGCAGCAATATGAAGCACTGCATCGAACGCTCAAGGTGTGGGCCAGGGAGGGGGGCGGGCAGGGGCGCTCGGACGTTGCCCTGCGGGACTACCGCCTGGCCCGTCACCAGGCCGTCCAGCTCATCGAGCGCAGTTGGCAATATGCCTCGCTGATCCCGGATGAGTCCCATCGGCAAGTCCCGAATCTTTCCCTCGATGGCATGGTGATCGGGGCATTGCCGACCTTGCCGCCCGAAGTCAAGTTCGAGCATGTTCGCCAGTTGTCGTTAAGGAACATGGGGCTCAACGATGATGTTGGTTACTTCCTCAAGCATTTCAAAGGCTTGAATACTCTGGAGTTGACGGACAACCAGGTGACACGACTGCCGGAAGTGCTGCAGCAGATGAAGCACCTTCGTCGGCTGTACCTGGCCAATAACCAACTGCAACTGACGGAATATACGCGGACCAAACTCGGTGACCTGCGAGGGTTGACGGTATTGGACCTGAGCAACAACCCCCTGGTAGACCCGCCGCTGGTCAGCAACATGTTTGAGTTGCGTCACCTAGTCTTGCGCAATTGCCGGCTTCAGCGCTTGCCCTCCGGCTTTATGCGTCTGCCTTATCTGGAGCACCTGGACCTGCGGGAAAATGATCTCGCCACCTTGCCGCAGTGGTTGTTCGAGGTGCCACGCCAGCACGCTGAAATCATCAACCTGCGCCATAACCCGCTGGACTCCCCCAGCCGCCTGCTGTTGCAGAACTACCGGGACACCCTTGGCGTGGGCATGGGCTTTATGGAGGACGATATCGCCCGGCTCAATGAGCAGACCGCCCGGGACTTATGGTTGGGGGATGAGCGCATGGCGCGCTACGCCGAGCGGGTCGAGACCTGGACCGGACTCAAGGATGAGCTGGGCTCCGACGCTCTGTTCAAGCTGCTGGCCGGCCTGGGCAGTGTCGCAGATACCTCCCACGTGCAGGAGGACATGGGCCGCCGGGTCTGGCGCGTGCTGGACGCCGCGGCGATGGATGCCCGGCTGCGCGAAGAGATCTTTGAACGGGCGGCCACGCCCCTGAACTGTGATGATGCTGCTGCAGTGAGTTTCAGTAACCTGGAAGTGCTGGTTGAAATCCACCAGGCTTCGCAGCGGGTGGTGGGCGGTCAGGTCACGGCCAAGCCGCTCTTGAGGCTGGCCAAGGGGTTGTTTCGCCTCGACCGACTGGAGCATATGGCCCGCAGCCATAGCGCCGAGCACCCGATGCTGGATCCGCTGGAGGTCAGCCTGGCTTATCGCACCGGGTTGGCCGGGCGCTTTCATCTGCCCGGGCAACCCCGCCATATGCGCTATGCCAGTCTCGGTGGGGTGACCGAGCATATGCTGACGCTCGCTGAAATGCAGTTGAAGATGGCTGAGCTTTCTCCGCAGTTGTTGAAGTATGTGGTGAAGCTGCCGTTTTGGAGCAGTTATCTGCGGCGCATCCATAGCGGTTCATTCGACACCCTGAACCGGCCCTTCGGTGAGCGCGTCGAGGCGGTGTGGGCGCAGCGAGAGACGCTGGCTGACGCCGACTACCGGAGTCAGATGAGCCAGATACAGGATGAGCAGGAAAAGGCGGAGCTCGCCGAGCTTGAACGCCTGACCCATGAGGCGTTGAAACTCGACGACCTGGGCACCTGCGAGCTAACGCCGGCCGTTTGAGGGAGTGCTCACTGAGGTTTTTTCGTCACGTTGCTGCGAATTAACGCGCGTAGGGCGAAGCGACTCGGATGACAGGCCTCGGCGACACTGCGGGGCAGGGGCAGCGGTTCGTTGTCCAGCCACGCGGCCAACAGTTCGGCGCACAGGGGGGCGGTGATCAGGCCCCGTGAGCCGTGGCCGCTGTTGACGTACAGGCCGTCCAGCCATGGGCAGGCGATGTCCGGCGTATGCCGGGCGTCCTTGCGCAGGGCGTCATAGGCCTGGGCAAACGCCTGGGGATCGACCAGCGGCCCGACAATCGGCAGATAGTCCGGGCTGGTGCAACGAAACGCGGCGCGCCCCTCCAGGGTGTGTGGGGGCAGGCTGTCGGCGCGCAGGCGCTGGGCCAGGTCCGGGGAAATCTCCTGCAGCAGCGCCAGGTTACCGGCATGCTCGGCAGCGGTCGGCGCCAGGTCATCACTCTTGAAATCAAAGCTGGCGCCCAGGGTGTGTTCGCCCAGGCGGACCGGCGCGACATAGCCTTCGGCACAGACCACCGTGGCCAGCGCCTGGCTGTCGGCGGTCTGCGGCAACCGGGTGATTTGCCCGCGAATACGTTTAAGGGGCAGCTCGGCACTGGCGGCAAAACGCTTGACCTCGGCCGCCCCGGCCAGCACCACCACGGGGGCGCTGGCCAGCAACCTGTCACCGTCCCAGGCCTGCCATTGCTCGTCTACCTTGCGCAGTTCCAGGGCTTCATGCAGCACGTGCACGGTGATGCCCGGCTGGCGTGCCTGCCACTGGCAGAGGGCGGGCGGATGCACCCAGCCACCCTCGGGGAAAAACAGCCCGCCATACGCCAGGCCGACCCCGGCTCGGGCCTGGGCCTGATCCCTGTCCAGCAGGTGCAGCAAGTCCGGAGCAAATGCCTGGGCCAATTGGGCCTGGCGTTCGGCCTCCTTGGCGTTGAACGCCAGTTGCAGCACGCCACAAGCGTCCCAATCCACCCCTCGTTGCAGGTGTTCCAGCAGGCGCCGGGTATGCCCGAAGCCGCTGACAATCATCTGCGACAAGGCGGTGCCGTGGGCTGACAGCTTGAGGTAGAGCACCCCTTGCGGATTACCCGAGGCCTCCTGGGCCAGGCCTTCATGGCGTTCCAGCAGGCTCACCTGCCAGCCCCGTGCGGCCAGGCTCGCAGCACTGGTACAGCCGGCCATGCCGCCGCCGATCACCAGGGCGCGGCGCTCTCCCTTGAGGGCCGTCGGCCTGGCGAACCAGGGCTTGATCGGGGCCGGTAGCGGCGCGTCGGCCGGCCAACCGAGAAACTCGCCGCGCAGGATTTCCCACTTGTGACCGATGCCCGGTGTGCGCTTCATCTTGAACCCGGCGCTGTTGAGCAGGCGTCGCACCCAGCCGGTGCTGGTAAAGGTGCTGATGGTCGAGCCCGGGGCCGCCAGCCGTGCCAGCTCGGCGAACAGTTCGGCGGTCCACATGTCGGGGTTTTTCGCCGGGGCAAAACCGTCGAGAAACCAGGCGTCGATCTGCGCATCCAGTTGCGGCAGTTGCTCCAGGGCATCGCCGATCAGCAGGGTCAGCGTCACGCGCCCGTTCGCCAGGATCAGGCGCTGGAAGCCCTGATGAATGGCGACGTACTGCGCCAGCAATTGGTCAGCCAATGGCTTGAGCGCTGGCCAGAGGGCGAGGGCGCGTTGCAGGTCGGCGTGGCGCAGCGGGTACTTTTCCACGCTGACAAAATGCAGGCGCGCGCCCGGTACCGCGTGCTCCTCAAACAGCTGCCAGGCACACAGGAAGTTCAGCCCGGTGCCAAACCCCGTTTCCCCGATTACCAGGCGCCCGCCCACGGGCAGCGCGGCAAACCGCTCCTGCAGGCGGTTCTGCTCGAGGAACACGTAGCGGGTTTCATCCAGGCCCGACTTGTCGGAGAAATACACGTCGTCGAACACCCGCGAGCGTGGGCGTCCCTGGTCGTCCCAGTCGAGCTGGGCATTGGGCTGTACGGGGTTCATGGGCAACTCGGCAAAGACAAGGCGGCCATTCTAGTCGATCACGGGGGGCAGGGTTGAACCGGGTGTTAGCCGGCTACTTCATACATGGAAAAACTCCCGGCGATAGCCCCCGATTCGATCAACAATCAGCGTTAATCCGGCGGGTTGGCGCAGGGTATCGTTAGGCGTTCAACCCTAGGCAATAAGGGACATTGCTGATGTCGGTACAGGACGATTTAACCCACACATTCACGCAGCTGCCGGGGCAGCCCAAGTTTGCGCAGTATGTCTCGTTTGCCAATGTGACCCGTGAGGGGCTGGACGCCGCGCATTCCCAGGTGCGCACGGCAGAGTTGTCGCCGGCACTCTTGCGTTTCCTGACGCAGTTGTCGTTCTGGCAAGCTCACCTCAAGCAGCAATTTCCCGCGACATTCCTCGCGGCGACGCAACCCTTCGATGCGCGCCAGCAACAACTTTTCGAGAGCAGCCAGAGCCTCACCGACGGGGAATACCTCGCGCAGATGGAAGCCCTGCGCGCGCCGCGCCGGCAAGCCGTCGACGAGGTGGTGGAGCGATTGACCGAGGAAGTAATGAAGCACCATGACTTGGATATTTGTTACGTGCCCGAGGTCTGAGCCGCAGCCCGGTCAATTGATCCACGGCAAGTGGCGTGGAATTGCTTGCCCGCCGTGCTGCCCAATCCGCTAGTCTTGATCCATCTTGGAAGGGAGTCGCCCATGTTTGAATCCGCCGAAATTGGTCACGCCGTCGATAAGGACACTTACGACGCTGAAGTCCCGGCCTTGCGTGAGGCCTTGCTGGAAGCGCAGTTCGAGTTGCACCAGCAGGGACGCTTCCCGGTGATCGTGCTGATCAATGGCATCGAAGGCGCCGGCAAGGGCGAAACCGTCAAGCTGCTCAATGAATGGATGGATCCGCGCCTGATCGAGGTGCGCACCTTCGACCAGCAGACCGACGAAGAACTGGCCCGCCCGCCGGCCTGGCGCTACTGGCGACAACTGCCGGCCAAGGGGCGCATGGGCGTGTTCTTCGGCAACTGGTACAGCCAGATGCTGCAGGCGCGGGTCCATGGCCAGATCAAGGATGCACGCCTGGACCAGGCCATTGCCGGGGCCGAGCGCCTGGAGCAGATGCTGTGCGATGAAGGGGCGCTGATCTTCAAGTTCTGGTTCCACCTCTCCAAGAAACAAATGAAGGCGCGGCTCAAGGCCCTGCAGGACGACCCACTGCACAGCTGGCGTATCAGCCCGCTGGACTGGCAGCAGTCCGAGACCTACGACAAGTTCGTGCATTTTGGTGAGCGCGTGCTGCGCCGCACCAGCCGTGACTATGCACCCTGGCATGTGATCGAAGGCGTGGATGCCAACTACCGCGGGCTGACCGTGGCCAGGATCCTTCTGGAGGGCCTGCAAAATGCCCTGAAGCTGTCCAAGGCCAGGGCCAGCGGCATCCATCCGGCGCCCTTGCCATCCTCGGTGGACCAGATGAGCCTGCTGGACAGCCTGGACATGACCCAGCGCCTGGAAAAGGACGACTACGAAGAGCAACTGATTACCGAACAGGCGCGGCTCTCGGGCCTGATGCGCGATAAACGCATGCGCAAACACGCGCTGGTCACGGTTTTTGAAGGTAACGACGCGGCGGGCAAGGGCGGGGCGATCCGCCGCGTGGCGGCGGCACTGGACCCGCGCCAGTACCGCATCGTGCCGATTGCCGCGCCCACCGAAGACGAGCGCGCCCAGCCGTACTTGTGGCGGTTCTGGCGGCAGATCCCGGCGCGGGGCATGTTTACCGTGTTTGACCGCTCCTGGTATGGCCGGGTGTTGGTGGAGCGGGTCGAAGGTTTTTGCACCACGGCCGACTGGATGCGCGCCTACGCCGAGATCAATGATTTCGAGGAGCAATTGCGCGACGCCGGGGTGATCGTGGTCAAGTTCTGGCTGGCGATTGATAAACAGACCCAGCTCGAGCGTTTTCAGGCCCGGGAAGAGATCCCGTTCAAACGCTTCAAAATCACCGAAGACGACTGGCGCAACCGCGACAAGTGGGATGTCTACCGGGCCGCGGTGGGCGACATGGTGGACCGCACCAGCACCGAGATCGCGCCCTGGACCCTGGTGGAGGCCAACGACAAGCGCTGGGCACGGGTCAAGGTGCTGCGCACCATCAACCTGGCGCTGGAAGAGGCGTTCGCCAAGTCCGACAAGCACGACAAAAAGAAGAAGCACAAATAGCGCCATGCTTTTGCATACGCCAGGTGAATGATCGTCGCGATCGCCAGGCCCTGGATCTATCCTCGATCTGTCTCCCAATAACGACAAGATCGAGGTAGCCCATGCGTGAAGTAGTGATCGTCGACAGCGTGCGAACCGGCCTGGCCAAGTCCTTTCGCGGCAAGTTCAACCAGACCCGCCCTGATGACATGGCCGCGCATTGCGTCAACGCCTTGCTGGCACGCAGTGGCATCGACCCGGCCAGTGTCGAGGATTGCATTGTCGGCGCCGGCTCCAACGAAGGCGCCCAGGGCTACAACATCGGCCGCAACGTGGCAGTGCTGTCGCGCCTGGGCACCGGCACCGCCGGCATGACCCTCAACCGTTTCTGTTCATCGGGGCTGCAGGCGATTGCCATCGCGGCCAACCAGATCGCCTCGGGGTGCAGCGACATCATTGTCGCCGGTGGTGTCGAGTCCATCAGCCTGACCATGAAGAGCGTGAATACCGACAACCTGATCAACCCATTGCTCAAGGAGCAGGTGCCGGGCATCTACTTCCCCATGGGCCAGACCGCCGAAATAGTTGCCCGCCGCTATAACGTCAGCCGCGAAGAGCAGGACCTGTACGCCCTGCAAAGCCAGCAGCGCACCGCCCAGGCCCAGGCCGACGGGCTGTTCGACGATGAAATCGTGGCCATGGCGGTCAAGTACAAGGTCGAGGACAAGCACTCCGGCGAGGTGCAGATCCTCGACGGCGTGGTCGATCGCGACGACTGCAACCGCCCGGACACCACCCTGGCCAGCCTGAGTGGGCTCAAGCCGGTGTTTGCCGAGGATGGTTCGGTGACGGCAGGTAACTCATCGCAACTGTCCGACGGCGCGTCGATGACCCTGGTGATGAGCCTGGAAAAAGCCCTGGAACTGGGGCTCAAGCCCAAGGCGTTTTTCCGTGGCTTTACCGTGGCCGGCTGCGAGCCGGACGAGATGGGCATCGGCCCGGTGTTCTCGGTGCCCAAATTGCTCAAGGCCCGTGGCCTGCAAGTGGCGGACATCGACCTGTGGGAGCTCAACGAGGCGTTCGCGTCCCAGTGCCTGTATGCGCGCAATCGTCTGGAGATCGACAATGCCAGGTACAACGTCAACGGCGGTTCGATCTCCATTGGCCATCCGTTCGGCATGACCGGGTCACGGCAGGTCGGGCACCTGGTGCGGGAGCTGCAACGGCGCAATTTGCGTTATGGCATCGTCACCATGTGCGTGGGCGGCGGGATGGGGGCAACCGGGCTGTTTGAAGCTGTGCGCTGATCTGGCCCTGGGGGCCCAATTATTAAATGCAGCTTCGTGCTCTGGCTCTGCTGTTGTTGCTCTGCTTTTGATCTGGCTTTTGATCTTGATCTTAGGCGCCCCGTTAAACCACGATGGCCGCAGGCAGGCATTGCGCAGTGGGCACCCCGGCATGGATGCCGGGGTAGCCGCGACACGGCCATGGATGGCCGATCGCGGCGGGCCCACGGAGCAATGCCTGACTGCGGGCATGCCGAGCCTAGGCGAGGCACCGAGTGGTGGGGCAGGAGCCCTTTTGGTTACTTTTGGCTGGGCCGGCACTCCGGGCTCTTTTCCAAAAGTGACCCGCTGTAAGAGCGGAACCAATAGCGGCCGTGACCGCAGCAATGGATATGTACACATACCCAGAGGATAGCTGTGTAGATACCCATGCTGCGATAGCGTCACCGCGATGCAACTGATGTACCGAGGTGCTTGCATCGCAGGCAAGCCAGCTCCCACACAAGCCAGCTCCCACAGTTGATTTGCGGTATGCCTGATAAAAAACTTCGCCAAGGTCCACCCACATCCCCCTAGAATGCGGCTTCCTCTACCTCTGGCTCTTGGGGCACTCATGCACATCTCTTCCGGCCGCTGGGTCTACGGTTTATCCCTGACCCTGCTGACCGCGCTGCTCTGGGGCATTCTGCCGATCAAGCTCAAACAGGTGCTGCAGGTGATGGACCCGATCACCGTGACCTGGTTTCGCCTGATGGTGTCCGGCAGTTGCCTGTTCGTTTATCTGGCCGCCGTCAAGCGTCTGCCCAGCCCGAAAGTCTTGGGCAAGCGCGGTGGCTGGCTGGTGGCGATGGCGGTGTGTGGGCTGCTGGGCAACTACGTGCTCTATCTGGTGGGGCTGAAGATGTTGAGCCCCGGCACGGCGCAACTGGTGGTGCAGATGGGGCCGATCTTTTTGATGATCGCCAGTGTGTTTCTGTTCAAGGAGCGTTTCAGCCTGGGGCAGGGGGTAGGCCTGTTGGTGCTGATCATCGGCTTTGCACTGTTCTTCAACCAGCGCCTGGCGGAGCTGCTGACATCCCTGGGCACTTACACCGCCGGGGTGCTGACGATTCTGCTGGCGACCACCATCTGGGTGTTCTACGCCCTGGGCCAGAAGCAATTGCTGACGGTGTGGAATTCACTGCAGGTGATGATGGTGATTTACCTGTCTTGCGCATTTCTCCTGTTGCCCTGGGTACATCCCATGGAGGCGCTGCAACTGAGCCCATTGCAAGGCTGGCTGTTGCTGGCGTGCTGTTTCAATACGCTGATTGCCTATGGCGCCTTTGCCGAAGCCTTGGCTCACTGGGAAGCGTCGCGGGTCAGTGCGACGTTGGCGATTACACCGCTGGTGACCTTTGTGGCGGTGGCGATTGCCGCCTGGTTGTGGCCTGACTATGTGCATGCCGAGCAGATCAATGGCCTGGGTTACGGCGGTGCGGTGCTGGTGGTATTGGGGTCGGCGTCGGTGGCGTTGGCGCCGTCCTTGATCGCCGGGCTCAAGGCCCGGCGCGCAAGGTTGGCCCACCTTTAGGTCAATGCCCGGCTTCGAGCATATTCTCCGGGCGTACCCACTGGTCGAATTCGGCATCGGTGAGGTAGCCCAGCTCCAGCGCTGCTTCACGTAGCGTCAGCCCTTCGGCATAGGCTTTCTTGGCAATCTGCGCCGACTTGTCATAGCCGATATGCGGGTTCAGCGCGGTCACCAGCATCAAACCCCGTTCCAGGTGCGCGGCCATTTGCTCGGCGTCGGGCTCAAGGCCCGCGATGCAATGTTCCTGGAAGTTGCGGCAGCCATCGGCCAGCAAGCGGATCGACTCCAGCAGGTTGTGGATAATCACCGGCTTGTACACGTTCAACTGCAAATGCCCTTGGCTGGCGGCAATGCCGATGGTCACGTCGTTGCCCAGCACCTGGCACGCCAGCATCGACAGCGCCTCGCACTGGGTCGGGTTGACCTTGCCGGGCATGATCGAACTGCCCGGCTCATTGGCCGGCAGGCGCACTTCGGCCAGCCCAGCGCGTGGCCCCGAGCCCAGCAGGCGCAGGTCGTTGGCGATTTTCATCAAGGCCACGGCCAGGGTTTTCAGGGCGCCGGACAGGGTGGTCAGCGGCTCATGGCCCGACAATGCGGCGAACTTGTTGGGCGCAGTGACAAACGGCAGCCCGGACAACGCAGCGATTTCTGCGGCAATCGCCTCGCCAAAGCCGTGGGGCGAGTTCAGGCCGGTGCCTACCGCCGTGCCGCCCTGGGCCAGCTCGCACACGGCGGGCAGGGCGCTGCGAATGGCGCGCTCGGCATAGTCCAGTTGGGCGATGAACGCGGAGACTTCCTGGCCGAAGGTGATCGGCGTGGCGTCCATCATATGGGTGCGGCCGGTCTTGACCAGCTTCATATGGCGCGCCGACAACTCCGCCAGCCCGCCAGACAGTTCGCGCAACGCCGGCAGCAACTGCTCGTGCACCGCCTGTACCGTGGCGATGCTCATGGCGGTGGGGAAGCAGTCGTTGGAGCTCTGGGAGCGGTTGACGTGATCGTTGGGGTGTACCGGGCTCTTGCCGCCACGGGGCCCGCCCGACAGCTCGTTGGCGCGGCCGGCGAGCACTTCGTTGGCGTTCATATTGCTCTGGGTGCCACTGCCGGTCTGCCAGACCACCAAGGGGAACTGGTCATCGTGCTGGCCGTCGAGCACTTCGTCGGCGGCCTGTTCGATCAGCCGGGCAATATCGGCGGGCAGGTCGCCATTGCGGTCGTTGACCCGCGCCGCCGCTTTCTTGATCAGGACCAGGGCGTGCAGGACCGCCAGTGGCATGCGTTGTTCGCCGATGGCGAAATTGACCAGTGAACGCTGGGTCTGTGCGCCCCAGTAAGCGTCATCCGGGACTTGTACTTCGCCCAGGCTGTCGGTTTCGATACGGCTCATCGCAGGGACTCTCCTTGTAGTCGGTTTGCGCAGTTTAGGCCCTGGGGGGGCGATTGGGTTCCATAAAAGCCATTTCATCGGCCAACCCCCCGCAAAACCAGGCGCTATAAGGCGTGGGGTTGAGTGCCAGCGTTTTTTAGGCGCAGAATGGTCGCCCTTGGGGTATTACCTCGCCTGCTAGAAAGGAAACTCGATGACTCGTCTTCGTGCCATCTGTACCGCGGTTGCTCTGGTCTGTGCCAGCGGCCAGGTTTTTGCCGATACCGCCAGCCACAACGCCAGTGCCGAAGCCTTCCTGACCCTGGCTCACGCGGACAAGCTGGGCACCCCGGTGTACATGCAAGTGCAGCAAATGTTCGCCCAGCGTTTCGAGCAGACCAAGGCGCCTGCCGCCAAGCAAACCGTGCTCGACACCTACCAGGCCAAGGCCAACGCCGCCCTGGACCAGGCCATTGGCTGGAACAAGCTCAAGCCGGACATGGTCAAGCTCTACACCAGCAACTTCAGCGAGTCCGAACTCAAAGACCTGGTTGCCTTCTACAAATCGCCACTGGGCAAGAAAGTCCTGGAGAAAATGCCGCAACTGACCCAGCAATCGGCCCAGTTGACCCAGGCCAAGCTGGAAAGCGCGGTACCTGTCGTGAACAAGCTGTTGGAAGACATGACCAACGAGCTGACCCCCAAAGCCGCACCCGCCAAGAAGAAGTAAGCAATGACCATGCAGCAGCGTATCGAATCGGCACTTGCCGCCCTGAGCCCGGAACACATGAGTGTGCTGGACGAAAGCCACATGCACAGCCGTGGATTGCAGACGCATTTCAAGGCCGTGCTGGTCAGCCAGCAGTTCGAGGGGCTCAACCGCGTCAAGCGCCACCAGAAGGTCTACGCCACGTTGGGCGACCTGATGAGCGAGTTCCATGCGCTGGCGCTGCATACCTACACGCCTGAAGAATGGGCAAAAACCGACGCAGCCCCGGCCTCGCCGACCTGCGCTGGCGGTAGCAAACACTGATATCCGGCTGCTACAAGGGCCTATGTTTTGCTAGAATCCGCAACGCGCCGCTCAGTCGGCGCGTTTTTTTTGCATCCGGTTCACCCTTTACGAGGGTAGCCACCTGGAGAGAACACCCATGACACACCCCATCGTCGTGGCGGCACTGTATAAGTTCGTCACCCTCGAAGATTACGTCGCCCTGCGTGAGCCCCTGTTGCAGGCCATGGTCGACAACGGCATCAAGGGCACCTTGCTGATCGCCGAAGAAGGCATCAACGGCACCGTTTCCGGTAGCCGCGAAGGCATTGATGGCCTGATGGCCTGGTTGAAGAACGACCCACGCATGGTCGATATCGACCACAAAGAGTCGTACTGCGATGAGCAGCCGTTCTACCGCACCAAGGTCAAGCTGAAAAAAGAGATCGTGACCCTGGGCGTCGAAGGCGTCGACCCGAACAAGAAAGTCGGTACCTACGTTGATCCGCAAGACTGGAACGCGTTGATCAGCGATCCAGAAGTGCTGTTGATCGACACCCGTAACGACTATGAAGTGTCGATCGGCACCTTTGAGGGCGCAATCGACCCGAAAACCACGAGTTTTCGCGAATTTCCCGACTATATCAAAGCCAACTTCGATCCGGCCAAGCACAAGAAAGTCGCGATGTTCTGCACCGGCGGGATTCGTTGTGAAAAGGCCTCGAGCTATATGCTCAGCGAAGGCTTTGACGAGGTGTATCACCTCAAGGGCGGCATCCTCAAATACCTCGAAGAGGTGCCCCAGGCAGAGACTAAATGGCAGGGCGACTGCTTTGTCTTCGATAACCGCGTGACCGTGCGCCACGACTTGAGCGAAGGTGACTACGATCAATGTCATGCCTGCCGTACACCGGTTAGCGTAGAGGACCGCGCATCCGAGCACTACGTGGCCGGCATCAGTTGCCCGCACTGCTGGGATAAGCTGTCCGAGAAGACCCGTCGCAGTGCGATCGACCGCCAGAAGCAGATCGAGCTGGCCAAGGCCCGCAATATGCCGCACCCGATTGGTTACAACTACAAGCAATCATCCACCGAGGCTTGAACCATGTCTGCGCGCCTGCTCTATGTAATGGACCCGATGTGTTCCTGGTGCTGGGGTTTTGCCCCAGTGGCCAAGGCCCTGGTTGAGCAGGCCCAGGCGGCTGGCGTGGAATTGCACCTGGTGGTGGGCGGCTTGCGTACCGGCAGTGGTGCGGCGCTGGAACCGACTACTCGGCGCTATATCCTGGAGCACTGGCAGGCGGTGACCGAGGCCACGGGCCAGCCGTTCCGCCTGGAGGGCGCCTTGCCTGAAGGGTTTGTGTATGACACCGAGCCGGCCTGCCGGGCCCTGGTCACTGCGCGTGGCCTGGCGCCGGATTGCGCCTGGACCTTGCTCGGGCTGATCCAGCAGGCCTTTTATGTCGAGGGTCGCGATGTGACCCGCGCCAGTGTGCTGGTGGAGCTGGCCGAGACTGCCGGGGTGCCGCGTATCGAGTTTGCCGAGGCCTTTGACCGCGCCGAACAACATGCCGCCACGGCCGCCGACTTCACTTGGGTCCAGGACCTGGGCATCGCCGGTTTCCCGACCTTGCTGGCCGAACGCAATGGCCAGTTGGCGTTGTTGACCAATGGCTACCAGCCGCTGTCCGAGCTGTCGCCGCTGCTCGGTCGCTGGCTGGAGCGAGCTGCCTGTGCATGATCAGCCAACACCACGGGTTGATCGGCTGACCTGGGCAGAAATCCGTCGCCTGGCCCTGCGCCATAAAAAATCCCTGTGGATTGCCAACGGTGTCGCCGTACTGGCGACCCTGTGCAGCGTACCGATTCCCTTGCTCCTGCCGTTGCTGGTGGACGAAGTGCTGCTGGGCAATGGCGATGCGGCGTTGCAGGTGATGAACCACGCGTTGCCGACGGCCTGGCAGCAGGCTGCCGGGTATATCGGCCTGATGCTGCTGATTACCCTGGTATTGCGCTGCGCGGCGTTGGTGTTCAACGTGGTCCAGGCCCGCCTGTTTGCGGGGCTGGCCAAGGACATTGTCTACCGCATCCGCGTGCGGCTGATCGAGCGGCTCAAGCGTATTTCCCTGAGTGAATACGAAAGCCTGGGCGGTGGCACCGTGACCACACACCTGGTCACCGACCTGGACACGGTGGACAAGTTTGTCGGGGAAACCTTGAGCCGGTTCCTGGTGGCCACCCTGACCCTGGTCGGCACCTCCGGGATCCTGATGTGGATGCACTGGAAGCTGGCCCTGTTGATCCTGCTGTTCAACCCCCTGGTGATCTACGCCACGGTGCAGTTGGGCAAGCGGGTCAAACACCTGAAAAAGCTCGAAAACGACAGTACCTCGCGGTTTACCCAGGCCCTGACAGAAACCCTGGATGCCATCCAGGAAGTGCGCGCCGGCAATCGCCAGGGGTTTTTCCTCGGGCGCCTGGGGCAGCGTGCCCAGGAAGTGCGCGACTTTGCCATCAACTCCCAGTGGAAAAGCGACGCCTCCAGCCGCGCCAGTGGCCTGCTGTTCCAGTTCGGCATTGATATCTTCCGCGCGGCGGCGATGCTCACGGTGCTGTTTTCCGACTTGTCCATCGGCCAGATGCTCGCGGTGTTCAGCTACCTGTGGTTCATGATCGGCCCGGTGGAGCAACTGCTGAACCTGCAATACGCCTACTACGCAGCCGGTGGCGCGCTGACGCGGATCAACGAACTGTTGGCCCGCGCCGACGAACCGCAATACGCAGGGGGCGAAGATCCGTTTACCGGGCGCGAAACCGTGGGTATCGAGGTGCAGGGCCTGGACTTTGGCTATGGCGAAGACCTGGTGCTCAATCAGTTGAACCTGGTCATCGCCCCCGGCGAGAAGGTGGCGATTGTCGGCGCCAGTGGCGGCGGTAAAAGTACCCTGGTGCAATTACTGCTGGGGCTCTACACCCCGCAGGCGGGCACGATCCGCTTCGGCGGCGCAACCCAGCAGGCGATTGGCCTGGAAACCATCCGCGAGCATGTCGCGGTGGTGCTGCAGCATCCGGCACTGTTCAACGACACGGTGCGCGCCAACCTGACCATGGGCCGCGAGCGCAGTGATCAAGCCTGCTGGCAGGCCCTTGAAATTGCCCAGTTGGATGCTACGGTCAAGGGGTTACCCCAGGGCCTGGACAGTATTGTCGGGCGCTCGGGCGTACGTTTGTCCGGCGGCCAGCGCCAACGCCTGGCGATTGCCCGGATGGTGCTGGCCGAGCCGAAAGTGGTGATCCTCGACGAAGCCACCTCGGCCCTGGATGCGGCCACCGAATACAACCTGCACCAGGCACTGGCGCGGTTTCTCAGTGGGCGTACTACACTGATCGTTGCTCACCGTTTGTCGGCGGTGAAGCAGGCTGATAGGGTATTGGTGTTTGACGGTGGGCATATAGCCGAAGACGGCGACCACCAGCAGCTGATAGCCGACGGCGGTTTGTACGCCAAGCTTTACGGACACTTGCAACAAGTTCGCTGAAACGATCCCGGTACCGATCCTGGAGGGATCGTGTTTGGCCTCGGCTGTGCTGTCAGGAGCAGTTTTTACTCGCCTGTGCTGATGCAAGGGATCTCATGAAGCAGAAGCGAACTTTCGGAACACCCCGTTTGCTGGGCATTGTCTGGCCTTTTATTGCGGTTGTACTGTTCCAGGCATTACTGGGCTGCGTCAGCCTCTATATGCTCTCGGCCGTGCGCGGTTATGTGGCGGGCGAAAGCCTGTGGTCCAAGGGCCAGAAAGATGCCATCTATTACCTGACCCTGTACGCCGATAACCGCGACCAGAAGACCTTTCTCAAATACCAGAACGCGATTGCCGTGCCCCAGGGCGGGCACGAGCTGCGCATCGCCCTGGACCGCCCCAACCCTGACCTGGCGGCCGCGCGCCAGGGGATCCTCAAGGGCGGTAACCATCCGGATGACGTGTCGAGCGTGATCTGGCTGTACCTTAATTTCCGCCATTTCAGTTACCTGGAAAAAGCCATCGAGCTGTGGACCGTGGGCGATGGCTACCTAGTGCAACTCGACGACCTGGCGCAGGAAATGCACCGGGACATCCTTGCCAACCAAGCCACCAGCGCCGACATCCATGCCTGGAAAGAACGCATCATCGCCATCAACGATAGCGTGACGCCGGCGGCCAAGGCTTTCAGCGATGCCCTGGGTGAAGGCTCAAGGATGATTCTGCGCCTGCTGCTGATCACTAACCTGGCCACCGCCCTCGGCCTGATTGCCCTGGCCTTGTTGCGCACCCGCAAGCTATTGGCCCAGCGCCATGCGTTTGCCGATGCCTTGCAAGTGGAGAAGGAGCGGGCGCAGATCACCCTGGAGTCCATCGGCGACGGAGTGATTACCACCGATGTCGACGGGGCTATCGCCTATATGAACCCGGCGGCGGAGTCCCTGACCCACTGGAAGGCTGCCCAGGCCCAGGGCCTGCCCCTGGCGGCGTTGTTCAATCTGCTGGATGAAAACGCCCAGGCCGAAGGGTTTGCCCTGATCGAGCATATTCTTGGCGGTCAACTCACCGGCGGCAGCGAACACTCCAAGCTGATCCAGCGTCTGGATGGCAGCACGGTCTCCGTGACCCTGGTAGGTGCCCCGATCCGCAGTGCCGGAAAGGTCAGCGGGGCAGTGTTGGTGTTGCACGACATGACCCAAGAGCGCCAATACATTGCCAACCTGTCTTGGCAGGCGACCCATGATGCCTTGACCGGGCTGGCCAACCGCCGTGAATTTGAATTCCGCCTGGAGCAGGTGTTGCATGGCATCGGGCGCCAGCAGTCGGGGCATGCCTTGATGTTCCTCGATCTGGACCAGTTCAAGCTGGTCAACGACACCTGTGGTCACGCGGCGGGCGATGAGTTGTTGCGGCATATCTGCGCGCTGCTGCAATCGGACCTGCGCGAAGGCGATACGCTGGCTCGCCTCGGGGGCGATGAGTTTGGCATTCTGCTCGAGAACTGTCCGCCACTGGTGGCCGAGAAAATCGCCGAAAGTCTGCGTCGCACCGTGCAAAACCTGCACTTTGTCTGGAAAGGCCGGCCGTTTGTCACCACGGTCAGTATCGGCCTGGTCCATATCTCGCACATCCCGACCACCCTGGAAACTTCTTTGCGCGCCGCGGATATGGCCTGCTACATGGCCAAGGAAAAGGGGCGTAACCGGGTGCAGGTCTATCACGCCGATGACTCCGAGTTGTCTTTGCGCTTTGGCGAGATGGCCTGGATCCAGCGCCTGCACATGGCTTTGGAGGAGAACCGCTTCTGCCTGTATGCCCAGGAAATCGCGGCCTTGGGCCATACCGAGGCGGGTGCCGGGCATATCGAGATCCTGTTGCGCCTGCACGACGAAGCGGGGCGGATCATTTTGCCCGACAGCTTTATCCCGGCTGCCGAGCGTTATGGGTTGATGACTTCGCTGGACCGCTGGGTGGTGGAGAACGTATTCAAGCTGATTGCCCGTTGCATGATCGAGCGACCGGGCAGGCCCATGGCGATGTGTGCGATCAACCTGTCGGGCATCACCATCGGCGATGACGACTTCCTGAGCTTCCTGCGGGAGAAATTCAACGCCTATGGCATTCCGCCGAGCATGATCTGTTTTGAAATCACCGAAACCAGCGCCATTTCCAACCTTGGCAGTGCGATTCGTTTTATCAATGAGCTCAAGGCCTTAGGCTGTTTCTTCTCCCTGGACGACTTTTGCGCCGGAATGTCCTCATTCGCCTACCTCAAACATTTACCTGTAGACTTCCTGAAGATCGATGGAAGTTTCGTAAAGGATATGCTGGACGACCCGATTAACCGCGCCATGGTCGAAGTGATCAACCACATCGGCCATGTCATGGGTAAACGCACTATTGCCGAGTTTGTCGAAACGCCGCACATCGAGCAGGCATTGCTTGAGATCGGCGTGGACTACGCTCAGGGCTACCTGATTGAGCGCCCGCAATTGTTTACCTTCGATAGTTTGCAGTGTCGACCTGCGCGCCCGCAGCCTCTGTTATTCCGGGCGCCCGGCACGTTCCGCTGAAACATCTGCTGGTCTGTACACATCACACATCAAAAGGAGCCCGACAGTGATCGACACATTCAGCAGAACCGGCCCGCTTATGGAAGCCTCAAGTTACCCCACCTGGGCTCAGCAATTGATCCAGGACTGTAGCGAGAGCAAGCGCCGAGTTGTCGAACACGAACTGTACCAGCGCATGCGCGATAACAAGCTCAGTGCCAAGACCATGCGCCAATACCTGATTGGTGGCTGGCCAGTGGTGGAACAGTTCGCGTTGTACATGGCACAAAACCTGACCAAGACCAAGTTTGCCCGTCATCCTGGCGAGGATATGGCGCGACGTTGGTTGATGCGCAATATTCGCGTGGAACTGAACCATGCCGACTATTGGATGCATTGGGCACGCGCCCATGGCGTGGGCCTGGAAGAACTGCAAGCGCAGAACGTGCCGCCCGAGTTGCACGCACTGAGTCATTGGTGCTGGCACACCAGTTCGGCCGATTCGTTGATTGTTGCGATTGCCGCTACCAACTACGCCATCGAGGGGGCCACTGGGGAGTGGTCTGCGCTGGTGTGTTCGACGGGCGTGTATGCCGCAGCGTTCCCCGAAGAAGATCGCAAGCGCGCCATGAAGTGGCTGAAGATGCATGCCCAGTACGACGACGCCCACCCGTGGGAAGCACTGGAAATCATCTGCACCCTGGCGGGGATGAACCCGAGCAAGGCGTTGCAAGTGGAGTTGCGCCAGGCCGTGTGCAAGAGCTACGACTACATGTACCTGTTCCTGGAGCGTTGCATGCAGTTGGAGAAAACCCCGGTGATCCGCGAACGCCAGGTACTGGCGGCCAGCGAAGCCTGACCCCGGCAGGGCGGGGTAGGGGTTACCCCGCCATTGCCAGGCGGTTGCGGCCTTCGCGCTTGGCCACGTACAAGGCGCTGTCGGCCCGGCGCAGCAAGCTTTCGGCCGACTCGCCTACCAGCAAGGTCGCGCAACCCAGGCTCACCGTCAATTCGATACGCGTGGTGTCCGCCCAGTAGTCCTGGGCCTGTGCTGCCTGGCGCAAGCGTTCGCCGACCATGGTGGCGGCATCGCGGCTGGTGTTGGAAAGCAGGATCAGGAACTCGTCCCCGCCAAACCGAAACACCATATCCACATTGCGCAACTGGCTTTTGATCGAGGCTGCGACGGCCTTGAGCACTTTGTCGCCGGTGGCGTGGCCGTGGCTGTCGTTGATGCGCTTGAAGTGATCGATGTCGAGCATCAGCAAGGACAGCGGATGCAGATGCCGCTTGGCCATCTCGATCTCCCGGCCCAGGGTCTGGTCCATGGCGACGCGGTTGCCGGTCTCGGTCAATGGATCGCGCAGGGCGCTGCGGGTCGCGGCGCGATACAGCAAGGCATTGCGCATGGGGTACAGCAGGCTGGCCAGCAGTGATTCCAGGTTGCCCTGTTCCTCTTCGCTGAAGCGCTGGTTGCGGCGAAACACCAACTCCCCCAGGTGCTCGCCCTGATGGCTGAGGCTGTAACTCACGGAGTGATGACCGCGCTGGCCATATTCCAGACGCAGGTCGCTGGTTTCATGGCGGTATTGCAGGGCGTCCAGGGGGACCAGGCGCTGCACTTCGCGAAAAAACAGGCCGAGGATCCGCTCCGCTTCCAGGCTGGTCTGCAATTGCAGATTCAGTTGCTGGCGCAGTTGCGCAAGGCTGATGGGGCGGCGGGCGACGATGGAAGGCTGGCCAAAGCCCAGGCGTTGCAATTTGGCACTGTCGAAGTCAATTGCGTTGGTCTGGGTCGGTGTTTTCATAAACGGGCAGGCCTCTAAGCACAGAATGCTGTCTTACAGGCTCGATGGGAGCGGTTACTGGCGGGCGCCTTACTGTTCCTTCAGTTCCGTAAAACTTGGGTAACAGTCTAGTCCGCTTTGCCGGGGGTTATAACCCCTGATCCCATGCCGCACGTCTTGATGTCGCGCTGCCTGCTTAAGCAAATTGGAGCGAAAAGCGTGCCATTTAGTGCAATTAGTTTTTTGTTCTTATAAAACAAGGGGATGGGGTTTATTGAGGAAAAGGCGTGGTGGAAATTTGGCGCAGGCCCATTTTGGCGGGTGGGCTTGCTTGCGATGGCGGTAGGTATCACACAACTTTTTTCTGGGTATGTGTACATATCCGTTGCTGCGGTCACGGCCACTTAGGGTTCCGCCCTTACGGCGGCTCACTTTGGAAGAGCGCCAAAGTAAGCAAAGCGCTCTTGCCCCACCACTCGGTGCCTCGCCTAGGCTCGGCATGCCCGCAGTCAGGCATTGCTCCGTGGGCCCGCCGCGATCGGCCATCCCTGGCCGTGTCGCGGCTACCCCGGCATCCATGCCGGGGTGCCCACTGCGCAATACCTGCCTGCGGCCATCGTGGTTTAACGGGGCGCCTAAGATCAAGATCAAAAGCCAGATCAAAAGCAGAGCAACAGCAACAGCAATGCCAGAGCGCGAAGCTGCATTCCCCCCCCTGTGGGAGCTGGCTTGCCTGCGATGGCGGTACATCAGCCAATACATTTATCGACTGATACAGCGCCATCGCAGGCAAGCCAGCTCCCACAGGGGTACGCGCACGCTTCGACGATCAGGTCGGCTGTCAGGCCGCCTCGCTTTGCTTTTGATCTGAGGCGCCCCGTTAAACCACGCTGGCCGTCATCCGATATTGATTTGGGGGGTAGCCCGGCAGGACGCCGGGTTAGCCGCGCTGGGCCATGGATGGCCCATCGCGGCGGCCCCCCAAATCAATGTCGGATGACGGGCACACCGAGCCTGGGCGAGGTGCCGAGTGGTGGGGCAGGAGCCCTTTTGGTTACTTTTGGGGCTCTTTTCCAAAAGTGACCCGCTGTAAGAGCGGAACCAATAGCCGCCATGACCGCAGCAACGGATATGTACACAACCCCAGAAAAGAGTTGTGTAGATCCCTGTACCTATGGCCATCGCGGGCAAGCCCACTCCCACACAAGCCCCACAATGGCGTAGTGTCATGTCCGAAGATTATTGCGCGTCGAACGCCTGCCCATTGATCCCCGAGCTATCCGGGCCCATCAGGTACAGGTACACCGGCATGATCTCTTCCGGCAGCGGGTTGTTGGCCGGGTTTTCCCCAGGGTAAGCCTGGGCACGCATGCTGGTCCGGGTAGCGCCGGGGTTGATGCTGTTGGCGCGCACTGCCGCCACGGTGTCGAGTTCGTCGGCCAGGGTCTGCATCAGGCCTTCGGTGGCGAACTTCGACACGCCATAGGCGCCCCAGTAGGCCCGGCCCTTGCGCCCGACGCTGCTGGAGGTGAACACCACCGAAGCATCCTGGGACAGCTTGAGCAGGGGCAGCAGGGTGGCGGTCAGCATAAACATGGCGTTGACGTTGATATGCATGACGCGCATGAAGTTCTCGCCCGACAGCTGTTCGATCGGCGTGCGCGGACCAATGATCGAGGCGTTGTGCAGCAGCCCGTCGAGATGGCCGAATTCTTTTTCGATCATCGCCGCCAGCTCGTCGTATTGATGGGGCAGGGCGGTTTCCAGGTTGAACGGGATCACCACCGGCTGCGGGTGGCCGGCGGCTTCTATTTCATCGTAGACCTGGGCCAGGTTGGCCTCGGTCTTGCCCAGCAACAGCACGGTGGCACCGTGGGCGGCGTAGGTCTTGGCCGCCGCTGCACCAATCCCGCGGCCGGCGCCGGTGACCAGGATGACCCGATCCTTGAGCAATTCTGGGCGTGCGGAGTAATCAAACATAATCGACCTCAACAAAAATTCAGTCTGAATGTGGGGCGGGCTCGCTCGCGATAGCGCAGTGTCAGTCAATAAAGCGGCAGCTGACTCACCGCTATCGCTGGCAAGCCAGCTCCCACATTGATCTCAGTGTTTCAGTGTCAGCAGCTGCAGAGTGCGCTATCGAGCACCTTGCGCAGCTCCAGCGGGTGATCGACCACAACGTCGGCGCCCCAGTTGCGGGCGTTGTCGTCGGGGTGGATATAACCATAGGTGACGGCGGCGGTACGGGTCCCGGCGTCGCGGCCCGATTCGATATCCCGCAGGTCGTCACCCACGAACAGCACGCTGGCCGGGTCCAGGTCGAGCATCTTGCAGGCCAGGATCAGCGGCTCCGGGTCGGGTTTGCTGTTCTTTACGTGGTCCGGGCAGATCAGCAGCGCCGAGCGCTGGGCCAGGCCCAGTTGCTCCATGATCGGCTCGGCAAAGCGCAATGGCTTGTTGGTCACCACGCCCCAGATCAGCTTGGAGCGCTCGATGTCTTCCAGCAGTTCGGCCATGCCATCAAACAGCTTGCTATGGATCGCGCAGCCCTTGACGTAGCGTTCGAGGAACTCCAGGCGCAGCTCTTCAAAGCCTGGGGACTCCGGGTCCATGGAAAATGTCACGGCGACCATGGCCCGGGCGCCGCCGGAAATTTCATCGCGGATATGCTGGTCGTTGATCGGTGCAAGCCCGCGCTCGGTGCGCATGGCCTGGCAGATGGCGATAAAGTCCGGCGCGGTATCGAGCAGCGTACCGTCCATGTCGAAAAGAACCGCTTTCAACTTCACAGGCTTATTCCTCTCGCAGGGTCTGGATCATGTAGTTGACGTCGACGTCGCTGGCCAGCTTGTAGTGCTTGGTCAGGGGGTTGTAGGTCAGGCCGATGATGTCCTTGACGGTCAGCCCGGCCTGACGGCTCCAGGCACCCAGCTCGGAAGGACGGATAAACTTCTTGAAGTCATGGGTGCCGCGCGGCAGCAGCTTCATGATGTATTCGGCACCGATGATCGCGAACAGGTAGGCCTTCGGGTTGCGGTTGATGGTGGAGAAGAACACCTGGCCGCCGGGCTTGACCATTCGGAAGCAGGCACGGATCACCGACGATGGGTCGGGCACGTGCTCCAGCATCTCCAGGCAGGTCACCACGTCGAACTGCTCGGGCATTTCTTCGGCCAGGGCTTCGGCGGTGATCTGCCGGTATTCGACGCTCACGCCCGACTCCAATTGATGCAGTTGGGCCACGGCCAGGGGCGCTTCGCCCATGTCGATACCCATCACCGTGGCGCCGCGCTGGGCCATGGCTTCGCTGAGAATGCCGCCACCGCAGCCCACGTCGAGGACTTTCTTGCCGGCCAGGTTGACCCGCTCGTCGATCCAGTTGACCCGCAGCGGGTTGATGTCGTGCAGGGGCTTGAACTCGCTTTCGCGGTCCCACCAGCGATGGGCCAGGGCTTCGAATTTGGCGATTTCGGCGTGGTCGACGTTACTCATGGGTAGTCCTCTAAATCCGATAAAACGTTTTGCCTGGCCAGGAATTTCGATCCGGGGCCGGCGTTATTCGTGGTGTCCGCTGATGCGCCGGCCCCAGGCAATGGCCGTGGCGCTCAGCTGTTGTTCATCCATGCGCGTCAGTTGCCGGTCGTCGAGCAGTTGCTTGCCGCCGACCCAAAGGTGTTTCACACAATCGCGCCCAGTGGCATATATAAGCTGTGACACCGGATCGTAGATCGGTTGCTGGGCCAGGCCCGAGAGGTCGAAGGCCACGATATCTGCAGCCTTGCCCACTTCCAGCGAGCCGATTTCCGTTTCCAGGCCCATGGCCCGTGCGCCGTTGAGGGTGGCCATGCGCAGCGCGCGATGGGCATCCAGGGCGCTGGCCGAGCCGGCGACGGCCTTGGCCAGTAGCGCGGCGGTGCGGGTTTCGCCCAGCAGGTCGAGGTCATTGTTGCTTGCCGCGCCGTCGGTGCCTACTGCCACATTGACGCCGGCCTGCCACAGGCGTTCCACCGGGCAGAAGCCACTGGCCAGTTTCAGGTTGGATTCCGGGCAATGGATCACACTGCTGTTGCTTTCTACCAGCAACGCCAGGTCTTCTTCGCTGATTTGGGTCATATGAACGGCCTGCAAGCGCGGGCCGAGCAAGCCCAGGCGTGCAAGGCGGGCCAGGGGCCGCTCGCCGTACTGTTCGACGGACTGCTGCACTTCACCGGCGGTTTCGTGGACGTGCATATGAATCGCGGCGTCCAGTTCCTCGGCGATGACCCGGACTTTTTCCAGGTTTGCATCGCTGACGGTGTAGGGCGCATGGGGGCCAAAGGCGATTTTGATCCGCGGGTGATGCTTGAGGTCGCCAAACAGCTCCACGCCCTGGCGGATTGCCTCGTCGGCAGTGGCCGCGCCGGGGATCGGGAAGTCGAGGATCGGAATCGCAATCTGCGCACGCATGCCGCTGTTATGCACGCGCTCGCTGGCGACCTTGGGGAAGAAGTACATGTCCGAGAAGCAACTGATGCCGCCTTTGATTTGCTCGGCAATTGCCAGGTCGGTGCCGTCGCGCACGAAGGCCTCGTCGACCCACTTGGCTTCGGCCGGCCAGATATGCTGTTGCAGCCAGGTCATCAGTGGCAGGTCGTCGGCCAGGCCGCGAAACAGGCTCATGGCCGCGTGGCCGTGGGCATTCACCAGGCCCGGGCTCAGTAGCACCCCCGGCAACTCGCGCACTTCATGGGCCGCCAGCTTCAGCGCCTGGTCGCGCGGGCCGATAAACGCGATGCGCCCATCGCGAATGCCCAGGCCATGTGCCTTGAGCACCACGCCCGCAGGTTCGACCGGTACCAGCCAGCTTGGCAGCAGCAATAAGTCGAGCGGGGCGGCGGGTGGTGTCATAGCGAGCATCGTCCGGGGCGGTCATATAAAGAGGGCGAAGTATACCCGAGCGCCCTGGCGGGCGGATCGCTATAATCGGCGGCTTTTGTTGATGAGTACGGGGTGATGGATGCGCGATCGACTGTTGGCAGCAGAGAAAGTGAAGGCCATAGAGTGGCGTGATGGCGCACTGCACCTGCTCGATCAGCGTGCGCTGCCATCCCGGGAAAGCTGGGTGACATGCGCGACGGTCGACGAGGTGGCTGCAGCCATTCGCGCGATGGTGGTGCGCGGCGCGCCGGCGATCGGCATCAGTGCCGCCTACGGCCTGGTGCTCGCCGCCCGTGAGCGCATCGCCGAGGGCGGTGACTGGCAGGCGTCGTGGGAAGAAGACTACGCGCTGCTGGCCGACTCCAGGCCCACCGCGTCGAACCTGTTCTGGGCCCTCAAGCGCATGCGCGACCGCCTCGACCGCCTCAAGAACCACGCCGACCCATTGGCGGTGCTGGAGGCCGAAGCCATCGCGATCCATGAAAGTGACCGCGAAGCCAACCTGACCATGGCGCAACTGGGCGTCGAGTTGATCCGCAAGCACCAGGGCAATGCTCAGGCCATCCTGACCCATGGCAACGCGGGGGCATTGGCCACCGGCGGTGTGGGTACTGCGCTCGGGGTAATCCGTGCGGCGTTTCTGGAAGGCATGGTCGAGCAGGTTTATGCCAACGAAACTCGCCCCTGGCTGCAAGGCTCGCGGCTGACCGCCTGGGAATTGGCGGGCGAGGGTATCCCGGTCACGGTGAATGCCGACTCGGCCGGTGCGCATATCCTCAAGACCAAGGGCGTGACCTGGGTGATTGTCGGCGCCGACTGCATCGCGGCCAATGGCGACGTGATCAGCAAGATCGGCACCTACCAGTTGGCGGTGTGTGCCATGCACCACGGCGTGCGCTTTATGGTGGTGGCATCCAGCTCTACCCTGGACTTGATGATGGCTACTGGCGATGACGTCGCCCTCGAAGAGCGGGATGCCGGCGAGTTGCTGGAAGTCGCCGGGCAGCGCTTTGCCGCCGATGTAGCGGCTTTTAACCCGGTATTTGACGTGACCCCGGCCGACTTGATTGACGTGATCGTGACTGAAAAAGGCATCGTCGAGCGCCCGGATACGGCCAAATTGGCAAAGTTGATGTGCCGCAAGCGTCTGCATTGAGGCGGTCAGTAGTACAAGTGTAAGGCCGTCTGGGCGAGGGGTTCTCGCAGGATGGTGATCAATGTCACGGCATTTCTGAGTGTGGGCGTCAGCGCCCGCGAGCATGACGATGTGGCCGTGGCCCATGATCACCTTCGGGGCACCTATTCATGTCTACCGTTACATCAGCTTCCATGCCTGACCCGCTCATTGACGACCGTGAGTTGATGGGCGTCCTTCCAGTGCCCAGCCGGGCCTGGCATTTGCAACAGCTGCAAGCCGAGAGTGCATTCTGCGAACGCCTGGTGCGGCACCAGCCGTCGCTGGCGCGCATCAGTGGCGAAGCGTTCCAACAGGCGCTTGATCGCCAATTTCCCGAGCTGGAAATCGACCCTGATACGGTGTGGCTGCTGGAGGAGCTGCCATCCGGTGTCACGCCGCGTTCAATGACCCAGGCGATGCAGGAGGCCCTGGTGTCAGGCGCGGCCCCGCTCGACTCATCCATAAACGGTTTTTCTGCGATCAACCCTGCAACGGGCCACCAGAGCCTGCTCGATATTGATCCTGAAACGTTCGTCGAGGTGCTCAATCAGCACCTTCAGGGGCTGTTCGAGCATTTCCGCCAGCACCTGGACCGGTTCTGGTACAACCCTGTTCGCCAAGGCAATGAGTTGACCTCGCGTGACACCTGGCTGCGTTATCGCCAGGGTGAACTGGCGGCAGAAGCGGCGTTACGCAGGGCCGATAACCTGGCGGATCCGACGGTTGGGCTCACGGCCGATGGCTGGGCCCTGGCGCGCAGCCTGCTTGCCGAGCAGTCCCAACCCGCGAGCGACCCGCCCAAGGTGGCAATGTTTCGCCTGGTGCTCAGAGGCGCGGGCCAGGATATCAATCTGTCGGCTGCGTTTGTGTTGGCGTGGCGGGGAGGGCTGACCAAAAGTCGGCCGGTGCTGCTTTATACCCCGCAGCGCGGCCTGGAGGAGTTTGCCAGCGACTCTGCAATATTGGCCGCTCTCAGCTTGCGGCAGGCAGTCGCGGGGGAGCGCGATGAAATCCTCGTAAACGTTGCGCAGCCTGAGCGCGAGCAAGTGCTTGCCTTGCGCCGGGAGCGGCGCGCGTATTGGGGGCTGGTGGGGATGCTCCCGGATGCCCGGGGTTCTCTGTTGGGGCAGGTCCTGGACGAGCAACTGGCCCAGCAACGGGTCAATGCGCGCGCCGCTTTTTTGCCCGTCCGGTCGGGGATTGATACCCGGGTTGCGCAGGTGCTGGCGCTGCCCACAGGCTTGCCGGGGGACCTGCTCCGGCGCCCGCTTCGCCCTGATACGTTGCCGGTGGTGCCCTCTGCTGGCATTGCCGTGGGCGACCAGCAACAGAACCTGATACGGCAGATAAACAAGCTAAACCGCTTGACGGGGCAATTGCTTGCGGGCGCGCCCGGGTTTGATGGGTTTTTCCAACAGCAGTTGAAAACACTGTTCCCCAGCTTCAGCGGGAAGATCAGCCCCCTGCAGATCTTTTTCACCCGTTCTCGACCCGATGGGCAGCCATATGCGTCCCAGACGCTGGAATCGCTGCTCGATACGCTATGGGAGGGCGGTGGTACTGAAGACTATGCGGACGGCGCGTTTTACGTAGAACCCAATACCCTGGATGAAGGTTACAGGCTGCAGCAGGTCGGCACGCCGAGCAGCCTGGTGACGACACTGAAACAACAATTTGCCGGGCTGCTGGGCGAATTTTGGAGTACGGCTCAGCGCGACCAGGGCGCGCCCGTCGATTTGCTGACGCGGGTGCGCAAGCAAATACTGGCGACCGAATCGGCCTTGCGCACGATGGATGGCACTTTGACCTCGTCCCATCGGCAACTGATCGACAAGGTATTGAAATACCCCACTGCTGTCGCCCGCGAGCTGGCGTTTCCCCTTGCGCAACGCCCCCGAATCTACAGTCTGACCTTGACCGGCGGGGAGCGATTTGCCACGGCGTTTATGCTTAGCCCGGACAGTGTCAGCCCGCCCGGCGGGCCGCTGGTGTTGTGGACGGTTGCCCAGGGATTTGAGGCATTTTCGAGCCTGGGCAGCCTTAATGCCGAGGTGGGGCGGCGCCTTGACGAGGGTGCACCTGAAGGTCTCCAGTTGGCCGGTGGCCTGCCAGCCGATGTGCGTGGCCAGCAAACCGGCCGTTGGACGGGGCGGCTTGCACTCGTCCCGGAGGTAATAGAAGGCGATTTTGTCGCCCACGGGGTTGAAGCCTTGCTGAGCAAACAGCAGCGAGATCTGCGCCTGGTGCTTGAGGCTGATAATCGCCTGCGCCCTGGAACGGTGGACAGAGTCATTGACCTGGCGCCCCAGTTGGATACGGCGCCAGCTTTTGTAGTGCGTAACCAGTTGTTGGAAGAACAGGCGGCGCCGGGTTGGCAAAAGGCGTTGGCGGCAACGGATCGGGAGCGCTTGCAGGAGGCGGCGCTGGTCGCGCAGGAAAAAAACCAGGCTCTGGCAGCGTTGCTTGAGGGCCTTGAGTCGTTGCACGGATATGCCAGGCAGAAGCTCAGAGGCAGGCTGCGAGATTTTTTGGAGGCGCGTGGTTTGCCCGGTTCTGCAGTGGAGCAGATCGATCCGGACAAGATCATCGTCGTGCGCACCGAGGCTGTTCGGGTTACCTATGTGTCCCAGCCGGGCGTGACGCCGCCTGTTGAAAGCGTGTACGTCGAACGTATGGGCTTGACTGAGCTGACCCTCAAGAACCTCAAACCGTGGGAAGGGAGCATCGCCTGGACGTCGAGGGTCAGTATCGAGGCGTCCCTGACGTATGCCGACGGGCGACGCGTGTTCGACGTGCGTGGCGAGGCGCTTAAGCTGTCGCGCGAGACGATTGAGCGCTGGGTAAAAGAAATCGATGCCGGTCATCATTATTGCGAGGATGTTCTAAAGAAAACATTCGCGCCGCCTGCCACCTCGGCGGCGGCCGAGCGGCTGGCACAGGCATGGATGGCGGGCCAGGCTGCCACGTTGGAGTATGCAGCCCAGTCGGCACGGCTCAATCCAGCCATCTATAAAACGGTATTAACGGCTGACCCTGCGAAAAAACGTGCGCAGCAATGGGTGGAGGCGGTGCTGGCGGCATGGGCACCCGCTGCTCGGCCTCGGGTGGAGGGGCGGGCGGTCGTGGCAAATATCCTGATGTTAGGGGTGCCTGACGCCGAGCCTGAGCGCGGGGGGAGCCAGTGGGTGCAGGGGTTGGTCGTGATCTCGACCGCAGAAGATGCCGAGCGGGTGCTTTATGCACCCAATGCGCCCGACGGCCTGGACTTGCGGGAGTTGGCCGGAGATAGCGAGCTGATAGCATTGATCGGCAGGCCGCAGTGGCGGGCCTATCTCCTGGAGCGACTGTGCGTAAAGTCCCAGCAAGTGATTGAAAGCCTGGTCTCGTCGGGTTTGAAATATCAGCTTTTCGCTGAGGGCCTGGCGACTTTTTTTCTCAGTGGCGTGAAGCCACTGGAGCGTCTGCCGCCCTTGAATGTGCAGTTGGTGCCTTGTCGATCGTCCCTGCTGCAAGCCCTGTACTACTTGCAGGTTTTTCGCTTGGTAGAGCTTGCGCAGCGCGGTGCCAATACGAATGCGCAAGTCAGTCGTCAATCGACCTTCAATAAGTTGATGTTTGGGGTAGAGGTGGCAGGGATGCTGCTGGATATGCTGCCCTGGGGGCTTCATTGGGGCTCTTCGATCCCGCGGCTCTGGAGCCGGTTGGCGCACTCTGCGGTGGGTAATTTTCGGGCGCGCGGTCAGGCTATTCCGGGGCTGGTTCTGCGTGATGGGCCTGGTGGATGGCGTCTGAGTATGGATGCTGTAATTGAGGGGGGCGAGGTGCTCGGTGTCAGGCCCCTGGCGATCCGCAGTCCGTTTTTCAGCCCGCCGGCAGTGCCTGCGCGGTCCCTTCTACAGGCGTCGCGCCCGCCAACGCCAGCCTCGCTCATCCCCGAGGCGTGGAAGGCCAGTGCCGTGCCTCGCGACGAAGCGGTCGTGTTGCTCCGAGGTTTGGAACCTAATGCCAAGGGTATTTACCGCACCCAGGCGGGTGAGTACTTGATTCGCCCGGTGGATAGGCAGGGCAATGCAGTGGTATTGCGCATAAAAAGCGATTTCAAGCTCTACGGCGAAGGCGGTTTGACCGTACAGGTCATTGATGCCCAGCGGCGCACCGAGGTGGGTTTTCTGCGCTCCGGCAGGTCTGGGCACTGGCACTCGATCGGGGTCAGGGGCGCGGGGAAATCCGGCTCGAAACTCTCGATGGAATTGCCTGTGGAGGAGTATCTGACAACAGATCAATACAGATTCAACAGCCACGGTTTCCACGGTTTACCTGCTTCAACGGTCGATTACTATGACGCCTGGTTTGTTCGGGATCGTCGGCGATTCTTCGAGACGGTGCAGATACCTCCTCGGCCCGAGGCGCTTTCTCTGGGGGCGTCGGCCACGGTGGATGATCTGATTCGCGGGTGGCCGGAATCGGTGCAAGGTTTGGTGCTGGGGGAAAACCATGCGGAAAAAGCCAGTGTCACGTTTCTGACCGATAAGATGCAGGCGCTTTATGATCGCGGCTTTCGCACGCTGTACATCGAGGGTAGCCATGCCACCGGGTCGCCCATGCTATTGGTTTCGCCCGGTTCGGTGAGTGCGCGCAGCGTGGTGTCAAGGAGGGCCCAGGCCTGTGGCCTGAGGGTGCGTGGGCTGGATGATGACTATTTGACGCTGCGCAGGGATCGCTACACCGGCAGGCCTTCGATTGATATGTCGAGCCGGATTGAAGACATGAATTACTTCGCTGTTCGTCAGATTCAGGCTTATCACCCAGAAGACGGCGGCAGATGGATCGCGTGGGTTGGAGCAGCCCACATGAATACCACCGACGGCGTGCCGGGAATTGCCGAGCTTACCGGGGGGATTGGCGTGCGCATCAGCGACGCCAGGGCCGGGCAGCCCACGGTTCTCAGGGCGCCGGGCAGGCGCGGATGGTTTTCAGGGGCGGCTGCGCCGGATGTGGAAATTGAGTTGGATGTCACCCATTCTCCTGCGCGTCGGCCTGAAGGGCCTGACAATTTATAGGCCTATTGGCGTTTGCGCGGCGAAATACAGCCAATTGCGGGCTCAATTGCGAGGCCGTTGGGTCTCTGAGCGCCTCTCGGCTCCATTCAGCCTGTCACTGGTCAACTAACTACACTCCATGCGCATCAGGGGGATAGGTGCGTGGCGGCGATTGTGATAACATTCGGCGGTTTCCAGGGTCGCCCCGAGGGGCTACCTATAACGTGCAGATCCGTGTCATAACTCGTTGATTTGTCGTAAGTCGTTGTCAGGCACTTTGCCGGCAGCGGCGAGCTTCGTTCGTCTCATATGGACGCGACGAGGTTTCACCCGAAAAAGGAATCAGGCTTCTCATGGGCGAACTGGCCAAAGAAATCCTCCCGGTCAATATCGAAGACGAGCTGAAACAGTCCTACCTCGACTACGCAATGAGCGTAATTGTCGGGCGGGCACTGCCTGATGCGCGCGATGGCTTGAAGCCCGTGCACCGGCGTGTGCTGTTCGCGATGAGCGAGCTGGGTAACGACTGGAACAAGCCGTACAAGAAATCTGCCCGTGTTGTCGGTGACGTGATCGGTAAGTATCACCCTCACGGCGACACTGCGGTGTACGACACCATCGTACGGATGGCCCAGCCATTCTCCCTGCGCTACCTGCTGGTAGACGGCCAGGGCAACTTCGGTTCGGTGGACGGCGACAACGCCGCAGCCATGCGATACACCGAAGTACGCATGACCAAGCTGGCGCACGAGCTGCTGGCCGACCTGCATAAAGAAACCGTGGACTGGGTGCCGAACTACGACGGCACCGAAATGATCCCGGCGGTCATGCCGACCCGTATTCCCAACCTGTTGGTCAACGGCTCCAGCGGTATCGCCGTGGGCATGGCCACCAACATCCCGCCACACAACCTCGGTGAAGTCATCGACGGTTGCCTGGCGCTTATCGACAACCCTGAGCTGACCGTCGATGAGCTGATGCAGTACATCCCCGGCCCGGACTTCCCGACCGCCGCAATCATCAACGGTCGCGCCGGCATCATCGAAGCCTATCGTACCGGTCGTGGCCGCATCTATATGCGCGCCCGTTCGATGATCGAAGACATCGACAAGGTCGGTGGCCGCCAGCAGATCGTCATCACCGAGCTGCCTTACCAGTTGAACAAGGCGCGTCTGATCGAGAAGATCGCCGAGCTGGTTAAAGAGAAGAAACTCGAAGGCATCACTGAACTGCGCGACGAGTCTGACAAAGACGGTATGCGCGTGGTGATCGAGCTGCGTCGTGGCGAAGTGCCTGAGGTGATCCTCAACAACCTCTACGCCCAGACCCAGCTGCAAAGCGTGTTTGGTATCAACGTCGTGGCCCTGATCGACGGTCGCCCGCGCATCCTGAACCTCAAGGATCTGCTGGAAGCCTTCGTCCGTCACCGTCGCGAAGTGGTTACTCGCCGTACCGTGTTCGAACTGCGCAAGGCCCGTGAACGTGGGCACATCCTGGAAGGCCAGGCGGTTGCACTGTCGAACATCGACCCGGTCATCGCCCTGATCAAGGCTTCGCCGACGCCGTCGGAAGCCAAGGAAGCACTGATCAAGATGCCATGGGAATCCAGCGCGGTAGTAGCGATGGTTGAACGTGCCGGTGCCGATTCGTGCCGTCCGGAGACCCTGGACCCGCAATACGGCCTGCGCGATGGCAAGTACTTCCTGTCGCCGGAACAGGCCCAGGCTATCCTGGAACTGCGCCTGCACCGCCTGACCGGCCTCGAGCACGAAAAGCTGCTGGCCGAGTACCAGGAAATCCTCAACCAGATCGGCGAGCTGATCCGCATCCTCAACAGCGCCGTGCGCCTGATGGAAGTGATCCGCGAAGAGCTGGAAGTGATCCGCGCCGAATACGGCGACGTGCGCCGCACTGAAATCCTTGATGCGCGCCTCGACCTGACCCTGGGTGACATGATCCCGGAAGAAGAGCGCGTGGTGACCATTTCCCACGGTGGCTACGCCAAGACCCAGCCGTTGGCTGCATACCAGGCCCAGCGTCGTGGTGGTAAAGGCAAGTCGGCGACGGGCGTCAAGGATGAGGACTACATCGCTCACCTGCTGGTAGCCAACAGCCACACCACGCTGCTGCTGTTCTCCAGCAAGGGCAAGGTGTACTGGCTCAAGACCTACGAGATCCCGGAAGCGTCCCGCGCCGCCCGTGGTCGTCCGCTGGTCAACCTGTTGCCGCTGGACACTGATGAATACATCACCACCATGCTGCCGGTCGAGGAATACACCGAAGGTCACTTCATCTTCATGGCCACCGCCAAGGGCACTGTGAAGAAGACCCCGCTGGAATCCTTCAGCCGCCAGCGCAGCGTGGGCCTGATCGCCTTGGAGCTGGACGAAGGCGACGTACTGATTTCCGCAGCCATTACCGATGGCGAGCGTGAAGTCATGCTGTTCTCCGACGGCGGCAAGGTGACACGCTTCAAGGAATCCGACGTGCGTGCCATGGGCCGTACCGCTCGTGGTGTGCGCGGCATGCGTCTGCCGGAAGGGCAGAAGCTGATTTCCATGCTGATCCCGGAAGAAGGCAGCCAGATCCTCACCGCTTCGGCCCGTGGTTATGGCAAGCGTACCGCCATCGGCGAGTTCCCCGAGTACAAGCGTGGCGGCCAGGGTGTTATCGCCATGGTCAGCAACGATCGCAACGGCCGCCTGGTCGGCGCGGTCCAGGTGCTCGATGGCGAGGAAATCATGCTGATTTCCGACCAGGGCACCCTGGTACGTACCCGTGTTGATGAAGTGTCGAGCCTGGGCCGTAACACCCAGGGCGTGACCTTGATCAAGCTGGCCAGCGACGAGACCCTGGTGGGTCTGGAGCGTGTCCAGGAGCCATCGGAAGTCGAAGGCGAGGAGCTGGAAGGCGAGGAATTCGATGGCGAGGTGATCGCAGCCGGCGATGACAGCGTCGACGAGCCAACCCTCGATGCTGCCGCAGACGAAGAAGAACCGCAGGAATAAGCGGGCAACCAAGGGGGCGGATGAAGATTCGCCCCCTTGTTATTTGTCCCCTTTGAAAATTTGCAATACTGCGCATTCCCTTGTGGGAGCGGGCTTGCTCGCGAAGGCGGTGTATCAGTCAGCGCATGTGTGGCCTGACACGCCGCCTTCGCGAGCACGCCCGCTCCCACATGGGGTTATGTGTCGAACACGAATTATGTGACCACCAGATCAGAGCGAGATTGGATGTGAGCAAGAGAGCCTATAACTTCTGTGCTGGCCCCGCGGCACTTCCTGAAGCAGTCCTGCAGCGTGCGCAGGGTGAACTCCTCGACTGGCATGGCAAAGGCCTCTCGGTCATGGAAATGAGCCATCGCAGCGATGAGTTCGTGTCCATTGCCACCAAGGCCGAGCAGGATCTGCGTGACCTGCTGGACATTCCGTCGGACTACAAGGTGCTGTTCCTGCAGGGCGGCGCCAGCCAGCAATTTGCCCAATTGCCGCTGAACCTGTTGCCCGAAGACGGGACTGCCGACTATATCGACACCGGTATCTGGTCGCAGAAGGCCATTGAAGAAGCCTCGCGCTACGGCAATATCAACGTGGCCGGTACGGCCAAGCCTTACGATTATTTCGCTATTCCAGGCCAGAATGAGTGGAAGCTGTCCAAGGACGCGTCCTACGTTCACTACGTGCAGAACGAAACCATCGGCGGCCTGGAATTCGACTGGGTGCCTGAAGTGGGTGATGTCCCGTTGGTGTGCGACATGTCCTCGGACATTCTCTCGCGCCCGATGGATGTGTCGCGCTACGGCATGATCTACGCCGGCGCACAGAAGAACATCGGTCCAAGCGGCATCCTGGTCAACATCATCCGTGAAGACCTGCTCGGGCGTGCTCGCTCGGTGTGCCCGACCATGCTCAACTACAAGGTCGCGGCCGACAACGGCTCGATGTACAACACCCCGCCGGCCTTTGCCTGGTACCTCTCGGGCCTGGTGTTCGAGTGGCTCAAGGAGCAGGGCGGTGTGGCTGCCATGGGCAAGCTCAACGAAGAGAAGAAGCGCACTCTGTACGACTTCATCGACGCCAGCGGCCTGTACAGCAACCCGATCAGCCTGAGCGCCCGCTCGTGGATGAACGTGCCGTTCCGCCTGGCCGACGACCGCCTGGACAAGCCATTTTTGGCCGGTGCCGACGAGCGTGGCCTGTTGAACCTCAAGGGCCATCGTTCGGTAGGCGGCATGCGCGCCTCGATCTACAACGCCGTCGACATCAATGCCATCAAGGCGCTGGTGGCCTACATGGCAGAGTTCGAAAAGGAACACGGCTAATGTCTGAGCAAGAACTCAAGGCCCTGCGTGTGCGCATTGACGCCCTGGACACCAAAGTCCTGGAGCTGATCAGTGAGCGGGCGCGGTGTGCCCAGGAAGTGGCGCGGGTCAAGATGGCCTCCCTGGCTGAAGGCGAAGTGCCGGTATTTTACCGTCCGGAGCGCGAAGCCCAGGTGCTCAAGCGCGTGATGGAGCGTAACCAGGGGCCGCTGGGCAATGAAGAAATGGCGCGCTTGTTTCGCGAGATCATGTCTTCGTGCCTGGCCCTTGAACAGCCCTTGAAAGTGGCTTACCTCGGCCCCGAGGGGACCTTCACCCAGGCGGCGGCCATGAAGCACTTCGGTCACGCAGTGATCAGCAAGCCGATGGCCGCCATCGACGAAGTGTTCCGTGAAGTGGCCGCTGGCGCAGTGAATTTTGGTGTGGTGCCGGTGGAAAACTCCACCGAGGGCGCAGTCAACCACACCCTCGACAGCTTCCTTGAACACGACATGGTGATCTGTGGCGAAGTCGAGCTGCGTATTCACCATCATTTGCTGGTGGGTGAAAACACCAAGACCGACAGCATCAGCCGCATTTACTCCCACGCCCAGTCCCTGGCCCAGTGCCGCAAGTGGCTGGATGCCCATTACCCGAATGTCGAGCGCGTGGCGGTGTCCAGCAACGCCGAAGCGGCCAAGCGGGTCAAGGGTGAGTGGAACTCGGCGGCGATTGCCGGGGATATGGCGGCTGGCCTGTACGGCCTGACGCGCCTGGCCGAGAAAATCGAGGATCGCCCGGATAACTCCACACGCTTTTTGATGATCGGCAACCAGGAAGTGCCTCCAACCGGCGACGACAAGACCTCGATCATTGTCTCAATGAGCAACAAGCCTGGCGCGCTGCATGAACTGCTGGTGCCGTTCCACGACAACGGGATAGACCTGACACGCATCGAGACGCGTCCTTCGCGCAGCGGTAAATGGACTTATGTGTTCTTTATCGACTTCGTCGGCCACCACCGTGATCCGCTGGTCAAGAGTGTGCTGGAGAAAATCAGTCAGGAAGCCGTGGCACTCAAGGTGCTGGGCTCTTACCCGAAAGCGGTTTTGTGAGGCTTTGACATGAGTGGCAACTTCCTCGCCCTGGCGCAGTCGGGCGTGCAACAACTCTCGCCTTACGTTCCGGGCAAGCCTGTGGACGAGTTGGCGCGCGAGTTGAATCTGGATCCGGCGAAGATCGTCAAGCTGGCGAGCAATGAAAACCCGTTGGGCCCAAGCCCCAAGGTGCTGGCCGCGATCCGTGAAGAATTGGCGGAGCTGACCCGTTATCCCGACGGTAACGGCTTTACGCTCAAGTCCCTGTTGGCCGAGCGCTGCCGGGTCGAGTTGAGCCAGGTCACCCTGGGCAACGGTTCCAACGACATCCTGGAGCTGGTGGCGCGTGCCTATCTGGCCCCTGGCCTGAACGCGGTATTCAGTGAGCACGCGTTTGCGGTGTATCCGATTGTCACCCAGGCGGTCGGTGCCGAGGCGCGGGTGATTGCGGCCAAGGACTGGGGGCATGACCTGCCGGCCATGCTGGCGGCCATTGATGCCCAGACCCGCGTGGTGTTTATCGCCAACCCGAACAATCCGACCGGTACCTGGTTCGGTGCCGACGCGCTGAACGAGTTCCTGCAGGATGTGCCTGAGCATGTGCTGGTGGTGTTGGACGAGGCTTACATCGAGTATGCCGAGGGCGGCGACCTGCCCGACGGCCTGGACTTCCTTGCGGCCTACCCGAACCTGCTGGTATCGCGCACCTTCTCCAAGGCCTATGGCCTGGCGTCGCTGCGGGTCGGCTACGGGTTATCCACAGCTGTCGTCGCGGATGTGCTGAATCGCGTGCGCCAGCCGTTCAACGTCAACAGCCTGGCATTGGCGGCGGCTTGTGCGGCGCTCAAGGATGCCGAGTACCTGGAAGAGGGGCGACGGATCAACGAAAGCGGCATGCAGCAGCTGCAGCAAGGCTTCCGCGAACTGGGTCTGAGCTGGATTGCGTCCAAGGGCAACTTTGTCTGCGTGGATCTCGCCCAAGAGGCCGCCCCGGTCTTCCAGGGTCTGCTGCGCGAAGGCGTGATCGTGCGTCCGGTGGCCAATTACGGCATGCCGAACCACTTGCGCATCACCATCGGTTTGCCGGCTGAAAACAGTCGCTTCCTTGAGGCGTTGGCCAAGGTCCTGGCCCGTGGTTGATGTGATTGCAATGCAACCTGCTGTGCCTGTGATCGGTCGCCTGGTGGTGGTCGGTCTGGGATTGATTGGCGGCTCCTTTGCCAAGGGCCTGCGCGAAAGCGGCCTGTGTGGCGAAGTGGTCGGTGTGGACCTGGACCCGCAATCGCGCCAGTTGGCGGTAGAGCTGGGGGTGGTGGACCGCTGTGAGGCGGACTTGGCCGTTGCCTGCCAGGGCGCTGATGTCATTCAGTTGGCGGTGCCGATCCTGGCCATGGAAAAACTGTTGGCGTTGTTGGCCGGCATGGATCTGGGGCAGGCGATCCTCACGGATGTCGGCAGCGCCAAGGGCAATGTAGTGCGCGCGGCGCGCCTGGCGTTTGGCGGCATGCCGGCGCGGTTCGTGCCGGGGCATCCGATTGCCGGTTCCGAGCAGAGTGGGGTGGAAGCGTCCAACTCCCAGCTGTTCCGGCGGCACAAGGTGATCCTCACGCCGCTGGCAGAAACCGACCCGGCGGCCCTGGCCGTGGTGGATCGGCTGTGGCGCGAACTGGGCGCGGATGTCGAGCATATGCAGGTCGAGCGCCATGATGAAGTGCTGGCGGCGACCAGCCATCTGCCGCATCTGCTGGCTTTTGGCCTGGTGGATTCTCTGGCCAAGCGCAACGAGAACCTGGAGATTTTCCGTTACGCCGCCGGCGGTTTTCGCGATTTCACGCGAATTGCCGGGAGCGATCCGGTGATGTGGCACGACATCTTTCTCGCCAACCGCGAGGCCGTGTTGCGCACCCTGGACACCTTTCGCAGTGACCTCGACGCCTTGCGCGACGCGGTCGATGCGGGAGATGGGCACCAGTTGCTGGGCGTCTTTACCCGGGCGCGAGTGGCGCGGGAGCACTTCAGCAAGATTCTCGCGCGCCGGGCGTATATGGATGCTGCCGCCAATGCGGATGATGTGGTGTTTGTCGCCAATCCGGGCGGGCAGTTGAGCGGCAATATCCGGGTGCCGGGGGATAAATCCATTTCCCATCGCTCGATCATGCTCGGGTCGCTGGCGGAGGGTATTACCGAGGTCGAAGGGTTTCTCGAGGGTGAAGATGCCCTGGCGACCCTGCAGGCGTTCCGCGACATGGGCGTGGTGATCGAGGGCCCGCACCATGGGCGGGTGACTATCCATGGCGTTGGCCTGCACGGCTTGAAGCCTGCGCCGGGTCCGATTTATCTCGGTAACTCGGGTACGTCCATGCGTCTGTTGTCCGGTTTATTGGCGGCGCAGCGTTTTGACAGCGTCCTGACCGGTGATGCCTCGCTGTCCAGGCGCCCGATGAATCGTGTGGCCAAGCCGTTGCGAGAAATGGGTGCGGTGATCGAGACCGGGCCCCAGGGGCAGCCGCCGCTGACTATTCGTGGCGGGCAGGTGCTCAAGGGTATGAATTACACGCTGCCGATGGCCAGTGCCCAGGTCAAATCCAGCCTGTTGCTGGCGGGGCTATACGCCGAAGGCCGGACGGCGGTGACCGAGCCTGCGCCCACCCGCGATCATACTGAGCGCATGTTGCGCGGTTTTGGTTGCCCGGTGGAGGTTAAGGGGGCGACGGCAGCGGTTGAGTCAGGTCATGGGTTGGTGGCAACCCGCATTGAGGTGCCGGGCGACATTTCCTCTTCGGCGTTTTTCCTTGTGGCGGCTTCGATTGCCGAGGGTTCCGAGTTGTTGTTGGAGCATGTGGGGATCAATCCGACCCGCACCGGGGTGATCGATATCCTGCGCCTGATGGGGGCAGACATTACCCTGGAAAACCCCCGTGAAGTGGGCGGCGAGCCGGTTGCAGACCTGCGTGTGCGCGCCGCACGGCTCAAGGGTATCGAGATTCCCCTGGCCCTGGTGCCCCTGGCTATCGACGAGTTCCCGGTGTTGTTTGTCGCCGCTGCCTGCGCCGAAGGGCGCACGGTATTGCGTGGCGCCGAAGAGTTGCGGGTCAAGGAGTCCGATCGCATCCAGGTGATGGCCGACGGTCTGCTGGCGCTGGGGGTGAAGTGTGTGCCGACCCCTGATGGGATTATCATTGATGGCGGCGGCATGACCGGTGGTGAGGTGCATGCCCACGGCGATCATCGGATTGCCATGGCATTCAGCGTGGCATCCCTGCGCGCCACTGCGCCGATTCGTATCCATGACTGTGCCAACGTAGCTACATCTTTTCCGAATTTTCTTACACTGTCTGCCCAAGTCGGCATGCGTGTTGCCCAAGAGGCTCAATTGTGAATATCAAAGCACCGGTGATTACCATCGACGGGCCAAGCGGCTCTGGCAAAGGCACTGTCGCGGGCCTGTTGGCCAAGCGCCTGGGTTGGTGCCTGCTGGATTCCGGGGCGTTGTATCGCCTGCTGGCTTTCGCGGCGCGCAATCACGGCGTCGACCTGACCAACGAAGCCTCGTTGGTGCTGCTGGCGGCGCACCTGGATGTGCAGTTCGTCGGTGCGACCGAAGGTCATGCGCTGCGCATTATCCTGGAAGGGGATGATGTGACGGATGATCTGCGCAACGAGCAGGTCGGCTCCTGGGCGTCCCAGGTTGCTGCGTTGCCTGCCGTGCGTGATGCATTGCTCCAGCGCCAGCGGGCTTTCCAGGAGCCGCCGGGCCTGGTGGCCGATGGTCGCGACATGGGCACCGTGGTGTTTCCCGAGGCGCCGCTGAAGATTTTCCTGACGGCCAGCGCCGAGGAGCGGGCGCGCCGCCGTTACTTGCAGTTGAAGGGCAAGGTGGATGGTGTTAGTCTGTCGAGTCTGCTAGATGAGATTCGTGCGCGCGATGAGCGCGACACCCAGCGTGCGGTAGCCCCGCTCAAACCGGCGGCTGACGCCATACAGCTGGATTCCACGGAATTGTCCATCGAGCAGGTGCTGGAACGCATCTTGAGTGAAATCGCCCTGCGCGATATCGCCGGATGACTTAGAGGAAGTGCAGGGGACCAGTCCTAGACCTGCGCTTCTTCTCTTATATGAACGTAACCCACACCGTCTGGGGTGTGGCAGATGGGCGTATTCTTCGCCCTTATCAACAGGAATTAAAATGAGCGAAAGCTTTGCGGAACTCTTTGAAGAAAGCCTAAAAACCCTGAATCTTCAGGCTGGCTCCATCATCACCGGTGTTATCGTTGATATCGATTACCAAGCTCGCTGGGTAACCGTTCACGCTGGTCTGAAGTCTGAAGCACTCATCCCGCTTGAGCAGTTCTACAACGACGCTGGCGACCTGACTATCAATGTCGGTGACGAAGTTCACGTTGCTCTGGACTCGGTTGAAGACGGCTTCGGTGAAACCAAGCTCTCCCGTGAAAAAGCCAAGCGCGCTGAATGCTGGATTGTTCTGGAAGCAGCCTTCGCAGCTGAAGAAGTGGTCAAGGGCGTTATCAACGGTAAGGTTAAAGGCGGCTTCACAGTCGACGTTAACGGCATCCGTGCGTTCCTGCCAGGTTCTTTGGTTGACGTTCGTCCAGTGCGCGACACCACGCACCTGGAAGGCAAAGAGCTCGAATTCAAGGTCATCAAGCTCGACCAGAAGCGCAACAACGTTGTCGTTTCCCGTCGCAGCGTCCTGGAAGCAGAGAACTCCGCCGAGCGTGAAGCTCTGCTGGAATCCCTGCAGGAAGGCCAACAAGTCAAAGGTATCGTCAAGAACCTCACCGATTACGGCGCATTCGTCGATCTGGGTGGCGTCGATGGCCTGCTGCACATTACCGACATGGCTTGGAAGCGCATCAAGCATCCTTCCGAAATCGTCAACGTTGGCGACGAGATCGATGTCAAGGTTCTGAAATACGATCGCGAGCGCAACCGTGTTTCCCTGGGCCTGAAGCAACTGGGTGAAGATCCATGGGTTGCTATCAAAGCCCGTTACCCAGAAAGCACTCGCGTAACCGCGCGTGTTACCAACCTGACCGACTACGGCTGCTTCGCAGAGCTGGAAGAAGGCGTGGAAGGCCTGGTACACGTTTCCGAAATGGACTGGACCAACAAGAACATCCACCCTTCGAAAGTCGTACAAGTCGGCGACGAAGTGGAAGTTATGGTTCTGGACATCGACGAAGAGCGTCGTCGTATCTCCCTGGGCATCAAGCAGTGCAAATCTAACCCATGGGAAGATTTCTCTGGCCAGTTCAACAAGGGCGATAAAATCTCCGGCACCATCAAGTCGATCACCGATTTCGGTATCTTCATTGGTCTGGACGGCGGTATCGACGGCCTGGTTCACCTGTCCGACATCTCCTGGAACGAAGTTGGCGAAGAAGCTGTTCGTCGTTTCAAGAAGGGCGACGAGCTGGACACCGTTATCCTGTCGGTTGACCCAGAGCGCGAGCGCATCTCCCTGGGTATCAAGCAACTGGAAAGCGATCCGTTCTCCGAGTACGTTCAAGAGAACGACAAGGGTGCAATCGTTAAAGGCATCGTGAAGGAAGTTGACGCTAAAGGCGCCATCATCACTTTGGGTGACGATATCGAAGCGACTCTGAAAGCCTCCGAAATCAGCCGTGATCGCGTTGAAGACGCGCGTAACGTTCTGAAAGAAGGCCAGGAAGTAGAAGCCAAGATCATCAGCGTTGACCGCAAGAGCCGCGTAATCCAACTCTCCATCAAGTCGAAAGACGAGATCGAAGAGAAAGAAGCAATCCAGAGCCTGCGCGACAAGCCAGCTACCTCTGACATTGCTTCGGGTCCGACCACTCTGGGCGACCTGTTGCGTGCACAGATGGAAAAACAGAACTAAGTTCTGTCAGACCATAGAAAAAGGGCGACTTCGGTCGCCCTTTTTTGTGTCTGGAATTTGGGTTTTGCCCTTGGGTGCGATTGGTCTACGCAATGGGGGCGGGCTGAGGCTGCGTACGGGCTTAGGGTTGCTGATTCCGGCACTGACAGCGGTTTGTCGGTAAGACGTCTGCTGTGGCTTCCTGGGGGCTATCTGCTGTTATCGCGGATTCTGTGAGGGCTGCCATAGTTTGCGCAAGATAAGTCAAGCCACAGGCTGTTCAAATTCATCTGGTCATGCTAAAACCTTCGGAGCGCTTTTCCTAGCTGCTTGAAAAAGAAGGGAAAAATATGACGAAGTCGGAGTTGATCGAACGAATTGTCACCCATCAAGGGCTGCTCTCATCCAAGGATGTGGAGTTGGCCATCAAGACCATGCTTGAACAAATGTCCCAGTGCCTGGCCACGGGTGACCGAATAGAGATCCGCGGCTTTGGTAGCTTTTCGCTGCACTACCGCGCACCACGCGTGGGCCGCAACCCAAAAACCGGCCAGTCGGTCAGCCTTGACGGCAAATTCGTGCCCCATTTCAAGCCGGGCAAGGAATTGCGTGATCGAGTGAACGAAGACGAAGAAGACGGCGTCTGAGCTTTTTTGGGGATAGGAGAAGTTTATGCGCGGTGTTAAGCGCGTCGCCCTGGTACTGATAGTGCTGATCGTCGCCTTGGCGATCCTGGCATTCGTACTGGAAAACCAGCAAGACGTCGCCCTGGCGTTCTTGGGGTGGTCTACGCCGGAGCTGCCGGTGTCGGTGTTTGTGACGTTGGCGTTGATTGTTGGGATGTTGGTGGGGCCGGTCCTCGGCTTGCTGATTCGACCCAGAAAACGTCAGACCCCAGCGTTGTAGGGTTGATCTCGTGGTGGAGACCGTCTGTCGCCTGTAGCGCGCTGGTGCTACGGGCTGCGATGCGTTGAGCGCTGCTGTGCCGTCGGGAAGTAATGGCTTTAGGGCTCCCTATAATCATTTATCGTGCAATTGAGTCGCGAAATAGGAATTGCCTGCAGGCATGTCTAGTTTTGCAATCTACGACGAGATTGCGGTCATTTTGTGTGGCATCTGCCTGGCAGCGAAGCTGGGCTATTTGGTCGCCCCTCATAAATATAAAAAACCACAAGGTCGTCTGCATAACGAGCCCGCAGTTTCTCTTTGAGGGTAGGGTTTTGTTGTGCGTAGGAGCTTCCGCGCGCCCCCGATTTTTTGGTCCGGAGAGATTGACCTTGTTGCACGTTCTCAGGCTATCTGGAAGCGGAAAGAGTGAGTCATGGTCTTGCTGCGCCTCCTCAATACGAAGTCAGTAGTATGTTGCGCCCGGCTGCAATTAACGGACTGAATTTTTTGAATCGCTCCGAGATTTATACGCTTCCTTCTGGTGACGCTCTCGTCAGAGTGGGGGCTTCATTGAAATCCTCCGATACTCACTTGGGGTTTTCCGCTCAAACCAGAAGCTGTTCGAGGCCTTTGAGCAGCCTGGCCGGACCTTGAGGCAGAGTTTCGAGGAGTTTAATCGTGACCCTATTGAGCTCATTTTGCCCGATCCCAAGAAGGTCGACTTCCTCAGTGAACTGCCCCCGCTTCCGTAGACATTTTCCAGCCTCAAAGTGAGGCACTTTCAAAGGCCTCAGGACTGACGCCGCCCAGGTGACTGTGACGACGCGTTCGGTTGTAAAACGCCTCAATGTAATCGAATACGTCGGCACGGGCCATGTCCCGGGTTTTGTAGATCCTCTTGCGGATGCGTTCTTTTTTCAGGCTACTGAAAAAAGACTCAGCCACGGCATTGTCCCAGCAGTTTCCTCGGCGGCTCATACTCGGCTCGAGGTGGTTGGCCAGACAAAAACGTTTCCAGTCATCGCTACCATATTGGCTACCCTGGTCCGAATGCACGATGACTCTGGTTTTGGGTTTACGGCGCCATACCGTCATGAGCAGCGCGTCCAGCGCCAGCTCCTTGCCTAGCGTTGGCTTCATTGACCAGCCGACCACCTTGCGAGCGTAGAGATCCAGTACGACAGCCAGATATAGCCATCCCTGCCACGTTCGGATGTAAGTGATATCGGTCACCCAAGCCTTATTAGGGGCATCGACAGTGAAGGCCCGGTTAAGTCGATTGGGGGCAATGATCGATGGTCTGCCTTTGATTGCGCGCGGGGCTTTATATCCTCTGAGCGCCTTGATTTTATTGGTGCGCATCAGTGCCGCGACACGGTGCTTGCCGCAACTTTCTCCAGCCTCGCGCAAGTCAGCAAACACCCGCCGTGCGCCATACACACCTCGACTGGCCGCATAGGAGTCGCGGATCAGCCCTAACAGCCGACCATTCTCTTTTTCGCGGTCAGAAACAGGCTTGTGTAGCCATTGATAGAACCCGGCACGAGCAACTTGCAAAACCCGGCACAGCGTAGTGATCGCGTATTGATGCCGATGCTCGTTCATAAAGCGGTATTTCACTCGGGTTCCCTGGCGAAGTACCGCGCTGCTTTTTTTAATATGTCGCGCTCTTCTTCCAAGCGTCGCATTTGGGCTCGCAGCCGCAAAATCTCACTTTTGGCTTCGAGCAACTCGCTGGCCTGTTTCTCGGTTTTGTCAGGCGTCACGGCTTTGACCCATTTGTAGAGGCTGTGGGTCGAAACGCCGAGGCGCTCGGCTGTTTCCGCAACGGAGTATCCGCGTTCAATAACTTGCCTCACGGCTTCTGCCTTGAATTCCGGCGTGAATCGTTGGGTGCTCATAAACTTCCTCCTATGCTCAAAGCATAGGCTGGAGATGTCTACGATGCCGGGGGCAGTCCACAGTGCTTATATCAAGCTTGTGATGATTTATTCGAGAGGCGTTGATGGCGTCGCCATTCTGAATGGTTTCACCTATTACGCGATTGCCACGGAGCGTTCCGATCGTCGTGAAAACGCGGACCTGTTCCAGACGGGGGTGTAGCCGGCTCGTGCGAAGGAGCCCGGCTCGCCAACCCAGGTGGGTAGCGATGCAGGTTTGAACAAGCCGTCGATCCGCAATGTCTTCCCCAGGCAATGCAGGATTTTATTTTATAAGGAAACTAGCCTGCAACTTGTTGTCTATAGCCCAGCGGGATAAGCAGTTTTCGCCCTCACATCTCGGCTGATGTCCAGGGTCAGCCGTTGCTGCTGGCATCTGATTCATAAAAAAACGGCAGCCACCGGCAGTGGATGGATCATAATTACGCGATTCGATCAGCCTGGCTCATTCGGTCATTCTTGGCGCAGAGGGTTGTCTGCGGCGTGCAGGAAGCAGTTGCAGGTGAGAGTTCTCCCCCGAAGAGATTAAATTTTTATATTGGTGACTTCGAATTGCCGGCCACAGACATTGAAATTGCAGCTCAATACCGAGAAGCTACGCTCTATTTTTCACCTGCTCAAACATGTGTGGCTTGGTGTAATGCAGATATTTAAGGAAGTCTTACAGATATGACGGACATCAAACGTAAAGGCATCATCCTCGCTGGCGGCTCCGGGACGCGTTTGCACCCGCTGACACTGGGTGTATCCAAGCAAATGTTGCCTATTTTCGACAAGCCGATGATTTTCTATCCGTTGTCGGTGTTGATGCTGGCTGGCATGCGCGAAATCTTGATCATCTCTACCCCTGAAGATCTGCCTTGCTTTAAAAAGCTCCTGGGAGACGGCAGCCAGTACGGCATCCAGCTTAGCTATGCCGAGCAACCCAGTCCGGACGGTTTGGCCCAGGCCTTCCTGATTGGCGAGGAGTTTATTGGTGACGATCCTTGCTGCCTGATCCTTGGCGACAATATTTTCTACGGCCAGCACTTTTCCGATAACTTGCGCTCCGCCATGTCCCAGACATCTGGTGCGACAGTCTTTGGGTATCACGTATCAGATCCTGAGCGTTTTGGTGTTGTTGAGTTCGATGCCACTGGTCGGGCATTGAGCATCGAAGAAAAACCGACGAAACCGAAGTCCAACTATGCAGTGACAGGCTTGTACTTCTACGACAATCGAGTGGTTGACATTGCCAAGAGCATCAAGCCGTCGCCGCGTGGCGAGCTTGAAATCACTGACGTCAACCGCGCCTATCTGGATGACAAGTCATTAACCGTGGAAATGCTGGGCCGTGGTTTTGCCTGGCTGGACACGGGTACTCATGAGTCGCTCCTGGAGGCGAGTCATTTCGTTCATACCATTGAGCACCGCCAGGGGTTGAAAGTCGCCTGCCTTGAAGAAATTGCATTCCATAAAGGCTGGATCACCCCAGAGCAACTGGGTGCTCAGGCGGAAAAACTGAAAAAGACAGGCTATGGCCAGTACTTGCAGAAACTTCTGGAAGAGGCCTCAAAGGCATGAAACTGATTCAGACTGCTATTCCTGACGTTGTAATCATTGAGCCAAAAGTTTTTGGCGATGATCGCGGCTGGTTTATGGAAAGCTTTAACGAAGAGCGGTTTCATACAGCACTTAAAGAGCTTGAGTTGCCTATTCCGCGAGCATTTGTCCAGGACAATCATTCCTGCTCGGCAAAGGGCGTTCTAAGGGGGCTGCACTTCCAGCGCGCACCGCATGCCCAAGGCAAGCTGGTGCGTGTGGTACGCGGTGCCGCTTTTGATGTGGCAGTGGATATTCGGCCTGGGTCCAGCACTTACCTGCAATGGGTCGGCGTGGAGCTAAACACCCAAAACAACTTGATGCTATGGATTCCTGAGGGTTTCGCCCACGGTTTTGTTGCTTTGGAAGATGGCACGCATTTTTTGTATAAAACGACAGATTATTACGATAAAGACTCTGAAGGGGCGCTGCACTGGAGTGATGCAAGGCTTGGGATAAATTGGCCTGCTACCGGCGGCTTTAACGTTAGTGATAAAGATGACAAGGCTCCGACATCCGATAGCCTCTCGGAGAAGCAAGCATGAGTTTGATCAAGTTTCTGGATATCACCTCCAAAGGTGATGAGCGGGGCCAACTGGTTGCGCTGGAGTATGAAAATGATATTCCGTTTGAAATTAAACGTGTTTATTACCTCACTGGAACTAAACAAGGAGTTCCGCGTGGATTTCATGCCCATAAGGAACTGCTGCAGGTGGCCGTCTGTGTTTCTGGACGCTGTTTGATGAAGCTTGATGATGGGGTGAGCAAAGAGGAAGTGTGGCTGGACGCGCCTGATAAGGCCATCATTATCGATCGCATGATTTGGCACGAGATGCATGATTTCAGCCCGGATTGCGTACTGCTGGTATTGGCGAGTGATATTTATGATGAGAGTGATTATCTAAGGGAATACTCGGTATTCAAAAATTTGATTAATGATTTCTAAAATATAGATAGTGTTCCGATTTTCTGGTGAAACGGCCAGTTAATTAATGTGATGGTTACAGTCAATCCGATTTCTGGCGCGTTAAAGTAAAGAGTGTTTTATAAATGATAAAATTTCTTGATTTGAAGTCTGTAAATGATCTCTGCCGTGATGAGTTGGTGACAGCCTGTGCGCGCGTTGTTGATTCTGGCTGGTATATCGGTGGGAAAGAGCTACAGACATTCGAACAGGAGTTTGCTCAATACTGTGGTGTTGAACACTGCATTGGTGTTGCTAACGGGCTGGATGCGTTGGTATTAGTCATTCGTGCCTGGAAGGAGTTGGGTCTCCTTGCGGAGGGCGATGAGGTTCTTGTTCCCTCCAATACTTATATTGCTAGTATCCTCGCCATTTCAGAGAATGGATTGACCCCCGTATTGGTTGAGCCTGATCCGAAGACGTTCAATATATGCCCAGTGAACGCAAAGGCAGCGATTACATCAAAAACTCGGATGATTTTGCCTGTGCACCTTTACGGTCGGCTGGCTGATATGCCGAAAATCATGGAGCTTGCTCGCGCCCATGACTTACTAGTTCTTGAAGATTCGGCGCAATCCCATGGGGCAACTCTCGATGGGAAGAAGGCCGGTAGTTGGGGGCATGCATCCGGGTTTAGCTTCTATCCCGGGAAAAATCTAGGCGCGCTGGGTGACGCTGGGGCAGTCACGACTAATGACGAATTCCTGGCCAAGACAGTTCGAGCGTTGGGCAACTACGGGTCGCACGAAAAATATAAGAATATTTATCGCGGTATCAACAGCCGGCTGGATGAAATGCAGGCTGCATGCTTATCGGTGAAATTGAAATACTTGGATAAACAAACAGCACATCGTCGTGAAATCGCTGGGCTGTATGGCCAGTTGATCAGTAACCCAGCTATTACATTGCCTGTGGGGGCGGCATTCAACGCCTCGAGTAACGACAGCCATGTATGGCATGTATACACTGTGCTGTGTGCCCATAGGGATGCTCTTCAAGCCCACCTCAGCGCACAAGGTATACAAACACTCATCCATTACCCAATTCCGCCTCACTTCCAACAGGCATATGCTGATCTGAAGGAGCAAAAACTTCCTATCTCGGTACAGATACATGAGCAAATTCTCAGCTTGCCAATAGGACCGACATTGTCCTTCGAAGAGGCTCGTGTTGTTATCGATGCCTGTAATAGCTTTCGACCGGACACTGTATGAATCTTGTTAAGACCAGCTTGTTAAATGGTATTGCTGTTGCCATTAAAATGATTACCTTGTTGGGTCTTAATAAAGTCTTGGCGATTTATGTAGGGCCGGCTGGATATGCCGCGATAGGGCAATTTCAGAATGCGTTGCAGGTTATAACGATATTTACTGGTGGCGCTATTACCAATGGCGTTGTCAAGTATACAGCTGAATATCATGAAGAGCCTGAGCAGCAGATTAAACTATGGAAAACAGCAGGGTTTGTTGCAGTGGTGGGTAGTGTTGCTGTTGCATTGCTTGTTGCGGTTTACAGTAAAGAGCTTGCATCGTTGTTTTTAAATAATACCGACTTGAGTGGTGTCTTTCTTTGGTTTTCCTGTGTTGTTATTTTTTTTTCGCTGAATATATTGCTGCTTGCGATATTGAACGGGCGAAAGGAAATTGTACTATATATCGTTGCTAATATCGCGGGCAGTTTTCTATCATTTGGTGTGACTTTTTATCTGGCAACCAACTTCGGTTTGTATGGCGCGTTGGTAGCGCTGGTTATTTACCAATCTATCAGTTTTATTGTGACATTGCTGCTTTGCCTGAGAACTCAATGGTTTAAGATCTCATACCTATTTGGGTGCCCGGACAAACAGATCGCGAAGAAATTATTTGCCTTCTTCTTGATGGCGGTTGTTTCTGCAGCATGCGCACCGTTAGCGCAGATGCTGGTCCGTAGTCATATCGGGACAGAATATGGCTGGGAAATGGCTGGCTATTGGGAGGCTATGTGGCGCTTGAGCGCTGCTTACCTATTACTGGTAACGACAACATTAAGTGTTTACTATCTTCCTAAGCTTTCTGAGTTGAAAACGGCGAATGAGGTAAGAGCGGAGATTATACAGGGCTATAAGCTGATTTTTCCGGTTGCTTTGTTAGCCGCTGGGACAATATATGTTCTTCGGGATTTTGTAGTGGCAGTGCTGTTCACCTCTGACTTCTACCCTGTTCGGAATTTTTTCGCCGGGCAAGTCGTGGGCGACTCCTTGAAAATATTTAGTTGGATAATGGCATATGTCATGCTCAGTCGAGCCATGGTTAAGGTTTTTATCATAACTGAAATAATATTTAGTATTTCGTTGTATTTGTTGACCATAGTATTCACGCAATGGTGGGGGGTTGAGTCGGCTACCTGGGCCTATGCGGTAAATTATGCGTTGTATAGTTTAGTTATGTATATTTTTGTCTATTTAAGGTTGGATAACTATTTTCATAATAAGCTGGAACATAAAGCTTGAAAAAGATATTTAAGGATTTTGAAGTTGCTATTCGCGAGACGGCTGACCTGAATCAGGCGCTCGCACTGGCGTGTGCCTACGGCAACCTTCTCTGGTTTGCGGATGTAGGGATTCACGATGCGCCGCTTATCGAAGCGGACCTCATTGAGCGCTGTCTTTCGATGGCGGATACAGGTTCTGTGGCGGCGCTAAATGAGTGTGGGGAGGTTTTGCATGTTGTGAGCGAGCCCTTCATGACCGGTGGGCATACGAGGTTGATGGAAAAGCTTGCCTCCATGCATGCCGAACCTGCCGATCTGTTGATCTCACGCCAAGCAGCACTAGATGCCAAGGCCCAGGTTTGTAGATTTTTTGATAAAACCAGAGTCGTTAGTGCTTCGTGTCCTGTCGATGCGCTGGCGGAGATGGTTGGTCTATTGTCGGGCTATAAAAAGGCCGTCCTGCATATCCATCCTGACGATATCCTGGTAGTCATCGCGTGTGGAGTAGCAAAACGTCTTTCCGGGCTTGAAGTGTTTTTTGTCAATCATGCCGACCACGTTTTCTCCTATGGGAGTTCGGTCGCGGACTATTACTTTGAGCTCAGCGGCCACGGCCGCCGTTTTGATTTAACGAAGTGTATTCAGGGGCGTAAGAGCTTCCTGGGTATCCCGCTGAACATGCCACGTGCGCAGATGGCTGGTGATTTCAAACCAACCACGCAGGCTGCGTTGCTTTTCATTTCTGCAGGCTCAGATATCAAGTACAAGCCCCGCAAAGGCTTTAGTATTTTCAAGTTAGTAGCACGTATTCTTGATGATTACCCCGCCTCCACATTCATGGTTATTGGCAGTGACGTTAAAAAAGCGTTCTGGTGGTGGCCATTAAAACTTCGATATGGCTCCAGGCTGAGTATCAGGGCACACCTTGATTTTCAGGAGTACAGTAAGTTGGTCACTAAGGCGGACTTTTACGTTGATAGCCACCCACTGCCAGGCGGGACTGCTTTCGCAGAGCAATTCGTCAAAGGGCAGCGGTGTGTCGGGCTAATCTCCCCGGTCCAGGGCTATTCCCCGGCGGACAAGCTCAAGCGAGCCGATATCGACGCTGTTATGGAATCTATAGCAGACTACAGATACGACAAGGAAACTTTTTTTGCTATTGAGAAGGTTAATGCGTATGACTCGGTAAAGGAGCGCTATCTGAACTGTCTGTACGACGGGCAGGTTTGCGCGAACCCACTGGATTCAAACGGTAATTGGGCAGGAGATACAGCTTTTTTTGAGGAGCCAAAAGGCTCTTTAAACGTGGATATTGCCTTGGATACCTTTTTACTACTGTCCAGATTCGAGCGGAATTTGGCGTGCCGCTTGTTCGCTGCGCTATCTATGGGGAAAAAATTTAAGCTGTTGGCGAAGATGATCTTGGCGAGGAAGTTTCGATGAATATTGTTTTCGTTGATCGAGCGTGGGTTTTCAATGACTAGTCGGATTATACGTTGGCTATTATTCTTTTATTGTCTGTCGACCGTGCTGGTGCCGATCTTTGTACTGAATAAATTGTTTTTTATACCGCTTTTTTTGATGGCGGTTTATGTTTTGTTGGCTCGGCCACTGAGAACGATTGCGCCGATTATTGTGGTTTCGATTTTTTTATATGGTTTCCTTCTAGGGCTGATCGGTGACACAGACGCTGATTTTTCCCGGCAAATGCTGTTGGGCGCTGTCTCACTCTTTCTGATCTATACCATCGCTGAGTTCAGGGTGGATATGGGTGAAATTGTCAAATCTGTAGGTGCTATCTTCGCGCTTATCATGTGTATGTTTTCTTTTGTATTGATGGTCGAGCCAGGATCATTTCTGGCGGTGGCACTGCTCGATTTTTATAATGCTAATGAACTTGGATATTACGGTCTGCGTAATTTTGGCGGGTTGGAGATGTTTATGCTTCATCATCGCTCCTCTCCGTTTATGTTGCTTCCTTTATCTTTGTTTTTTATTGATTTTTTGAAGTCTAAAAGACTTCATTCGTTATTTTTTATGATTGTGATAATGGTCGCTATTGTCTCGTCGGCCTCTAGAGGGTTGATGGTGATGGGTATGATTTCGATGTTTGTCTTGTACTTTTATAACCAAAGTTGGGCTGTGCGCCTGTTGGTGTTAAGCGTTTTGGTTCCTGCGGTTTCTTTGGTTGTGGGGTACTTGGTCGCGGAAACTAGCGTATTCAGCTCCGATGAAGCGTCTAACAGTATAAAGATTGGCCACTTTTTGTCGTTTCTGAATGTTGTGGATTGGAAAATGCTGGTGTTCGGTAATGGCCTTGGCTCATTTTTTTATACTGAAGGCTATCAAAGGTTGGTGTCGCAAACTGAAATTACCTGGATGGATTCAATCCGGTATGTTGGCCTTCCTTTATCGATCCTCTTGTTTAGTATTCTGCTTTTTCCTACTCGCAGGTATGTACCAAGTGTGCAAGGATCGTCCAGCCGCTTGATAATTTTTATGTATCTTATAATGTCTTTAAGTAATCCCGTTCTTTTCAATTCCTTCGGGTTCTTAGTGATATTGTGGTACTGGTCTGTCGTGATAAAAAATCAAGAACCTTCGGCGTTGCATGCCGAGGTCAGGAGGTAAGTTGAATACTGTTGCAGCAATAGTCGTCGGTTATAATCCCGATATTAAGATACTTGATGAGCTGCTGACTTCCCTGGCAGCTCAGGTTGAGTTTCTGGTGTTGGTCGATAACGGCGGGAGCGAATCATTTCTGGCGCAGGAGCCTGAAGTGCGTGCGCGGGTCAACTATGTCTCGCTCAATGGCAACCAGGGGTTGGGCACCGCGCTCAATACCGGCTTTGCCATGGCGATTGAAGCGGGTATGCAATACGTCGTGACGTTCGACCAGGACAGTCATGCTGAACCCGATCTGATTGCGCGGTTGTATCAGGCGATGATGAGCGCCAAGGCAAAGGATGCCAGTTGTATTGCTGTTAGCCCGGCGTTTTTTGACCGTCGTGATGGAAAGAAAATCAATTTCCCTTTTTACAGTTCAATCAACGGCGCAATCAAGCCGGTTTTCAGCTCTGATGATGAGCACGGCTTGGTAAAAGCGGATGCGCTCATTACCTCGGGGATGTTCATCAGCACTCGGGCGTGGATCGAAGGTATTCGCTATGACGAAGGTATGTTCGTCGACTTTACGGATACGGAGTGGTGCTTTCGGGTCCGTGATCAGGGCTATACGTTGTATGGTTGCCTGAATGTGGAAATGGGCCATGCATTGTCTGATGCTCCTCCCGTCAAGATTTTTGGCTTGAGTTTTTTTAGATACTCCCCCGTGCGCCGTTATTTTTTCTTTCGTAATACCGTCGCTGTTTGCCGTATGCGCCATACGCCGACCTGTTGGAAAAAACGTCTGCTGTCTGCATTGGTACTGCGTTTTTTCGTTAATCTGCTGATTGACGACAATAAGCTCAAATCGCTGAGAATGATGATTCGCGGCGTAAGCCATGGCTGGCAGAAAAAGTTGGGCGGGGTGCGTTGAATGCTATTTTCAGGACGTAATTTTTCAAGGATTGTTTTTGGATCAAGTACTAAGGGTGGATTCTGATGCAGCCACGTATTCTGGTTCTGCTCGCTGCCTACAACGGTATGCGTTGGATGGCCGAACAAGTTGACTCGATCTTGGGGCAAGTGGGCGTATCCGTCTCGATTCTGATCAGTGTGGACAGCTCCAACGACGGTACCGAAGAATGGGTCGATCAACTGTGCCAGAGAGACTCAAGGGTCAAATCCCTGGCCCACGGTGAAAAATTTGGTGGTGCGGCACGAAACTTTTTCCGCCTGGTCAATGAAGCACCCACTGAAGACTTTGATTATTTTTCATTCGCCGACCAGGACGATATCTGGCTGCCAGATAAACTTGTCAGCGCCACGCAGCACATGAACGATACAGGGGCTGACGGCTACTCCGGCAATGTAACGGCATTCTGGCCTGATGGTCGTGAGTCGACCATTGTCAAATCGCAGCCTCAGGTTGCGTACGATCATTTGTTCGAGGCAGCCGGCCCTGGGTGCACTTACGTCTTTTCCCAGCGTCTATTTGTTGAGCTTCAACAGCATATCAACAGTCGTTTTGTACAAGTACAGGGGGTGACGCTGCATGATTGGTATTGTTATGCCTATAGCCGTTCACACGGATTCAAGTGGGTGATCGATAGCCGGCCTTATATGCGCTATCGCCAGCATGGTGGTAACCAGGTCGGGGTGAATAGCGGCTCAAAGGCGTTCAAGAAACGCCTTTCCCAAGTGCTAGATGGTTGGTGGCTGAATCAGGCTGCACTGATCGCCGGCATGGTCGGTATGGTTGACGAACCTTTTGTCCGGCGCTGGATCGGGCTGGGGCGCCTGGACCTGCTGCGCTTGGCGACCAGTGCCGCGAAGTGCCGCAGACGCCCACGGGATAAGTTGGTATTCGCTGGTTTGTGTCTGGTGTTGGCGGTTTTGAGGCAAAAGAAATGAAAACCCAGTTATTGGTCACCGGCAGCAGCGGTTTTGTCGGCCGTCATCTGATTCAACAATTGCAGGGGAGCGCTGATTATCAGGTGCGTGCCCTTGTCCGTCGTCTGCCGGATGCTTCTGCTTCTGATGTCGAGTACGTCGTGCTTGCCGATTTCTCGGCTGTGTCACCAGAGCACCCAGCTTTGCAGGGCGTAGATGTTGTTGTTCATCTCGCTTCACGCGTTCACGTCATGAACGACACCGAAACGGATCCTCTTGCGGCGTTTCGGCGGGTCAATGTCGGGCATACCCTTGCGTTGGCCCGTAGCGCAGCGTCCGCAGGAGCCAGGCGCTTTGTGTTCGTCAGTTCGGTGAAAGTCAACGGCGAGCAAACCGCCCCGGGCCGACCTTTTCGCGAAACAGACCCGTCGGCGCCCGTTGATCCTTATGGTGTTTCCAAGATGGAGGCGGAGGAGGCGTTGAAAGCTCTTGCGCTTGAGACCGGGCTTGAAGTGGTGATAATCCGACCGGTACTTGTGTATGGACCGGGAGTCAAAGCCAACTTTGAAAGCATGATGAAATGGCTCGTGAAGCGCGTTCCTCTGCCATTTGGTGCCATACGCAACCAAAGAAGCCTCGTTGCGCTGGACAATCTCGTGAGCCTGATCTTGACCTGTACGACTCACCCGGCTGCGTCCAATGAGACCTTCTTGGCGAGCGACGGGGATGACGTGTCGACTAGTGAGCTGCTACGTAAACTTGCAAAAGCCCTGGGCGCCCCAGCCAGGTTGATACCGGTTCCACAGTGGGTACTTGTCTGGGGGGCGACTTTGTTAGGCAAAGAAGCGCTGTCCCAACGTCTTTGCGGCTCGCTGCAAGTCGATGTCACCAAGGCGCGCCAGGTGTTGGGTTGGCAGCCGCCACTTACACTCGAGCAAGGTCTTGCTGTTACTGCGCAACACTATGTCAGCGAGCGAACTGAATGAAGTACTGGTACATCTTTCCCATTGTCGCCTTGGTTTCCCTGGCGCTGACGGCGCTCTTGCGTCAATACGCGTTGCGTCGCAGCATCATTGATATTCCCAATGCTCGCAGTTCGCACACGGTCCCCACCCCTCGCGGTGGGGGAGTGGCGATTGTACTGACGTTTGCCTTTGCACTCGTGTGGCTGGCGGGTGCCCAGTTGATAACGGTTGCTGAGAGTGCTGCTCTGCTAGGTGCAGGGTTGTTGATCGCAATCATCGGCTTTATGGACGATCATGGTCATATCGCCGCTCGTTGGCGCTTGTTGGGGCATTTTGCCGCCGCGATCTGGATGTTGTCCTGGATGCAGGGACTACCGGCAATTTCAGCTTTTGGCGTTACGTTCGATCTTGGTTGGGTAGGCCATGTCCTGGCCGTGTTTTACCTGGTCTGGATGCTGAATCTCTACAACTTCATGGACGGTATTGACGGTCTTGCCAGTCTGCAGGCTATCTGTGCCTGTCTCGCGCTGACGCTGATTTACTTTTTGAGCGGGCAGCCGTCGATGATGTGGGCACCCTTGTTGTTGAGTGCTTCTGTGGCTGGCTTCCTGTATTGGAATTTCCCGCCGGCCCGTATTTTCATGGGCGACGCAGGTAGTGGGTTTCTGGGGATCATTCTGGGAGGTCTTTCTGTTCAGGCCGCCTGGGCCGGCAGTGAGTTTTTCTTCGCTTGGCTGATCATGCTGGGTGTCTTTATCGTGGATGCGACCTTTACTCTCATCCGACGGCTTGCCCGGGGCGATAAAGTCTATGAGGCCCATCGCAGCCATGCCTACCAATTTGCCAGCCGCCAATATGGCCGCCATCTGCCCGTCACACTTGCGGTTGCCGTTATCAATGTAGTTTGGCTGTTGCCGTTGGCATTGGCGGTGGCGCTTTTTGGGCTGGACGCAGGGGTGGGGACAGTTATTGCGTATCTTCCCCTAGTATTCCTGGCTGTCAAATATAGTGCAGGGCAGAGAGAGTAGCGCCGCTGGCCAAAGCGTCAATTTTCCTTGCTGCTAGGTGGGCTTGGATTCGGCACTGATATATGTAAATTACCGGCAGTTTTTTTTCTGCGGGCTTTACATTCTTAGTATCAAGGAGCTAAACCGTGGCAACATGCTTTTTACGCCTGATCAGAATAACTGTCGGAAGTCTCCAGCCGGGCGTTTTTTCAATTGTATGCAGTAAGGGGTAGTCGGGAACAACATGGATAAATTACGGGCATATTTGCTGAGCCTTCCTCGCAGACGCAAACGCATCCTCCAGGTCATTGCCGACATCGTGCTGGTCTGGCTCGCCCTCTGGATGGCATTTGTGGTTCGTCTGGGGATCGACGAGTTGGTCAACCCCGTCGTGTTGCATTCATGGCTGTTCATCAGCGCGCCAATCGTCTCGATCCCGCTGTTTATTCGTTTTGGCATGTATCGCGCCGTGATGCGGTACTTCGGTAACGATGCGCTTATCGCGATTATCAAGGCGGTCAGCCTGTCGGCGTTGATCTTGGGGGTTGTAGTCTATTGGTACAGCAACCACGAGAACGTCGTACCACGCTCTATCGTGTTCAACTACTGGTGGCTCAGCCTGATCATGATTGGTGGTTTGCGCCTGGCCATGCGCCAGTACTTTCTGGGGGATTGGTTTGCAGCAGCCCAGTATGTGCCGTTTACCAGTCGCGATGATGGCCTGACCAAGGTTGCGATCTACGGCGCAGGTGCTGCCGGCAATCAACTGGTGGCTGCGCTTCGCATGGGGCGGGTCATGCGTCCGGTGGCGTTTATCGATGACGACAGCAGTATTTCCGATCGCGTCATCTCCGGCCTCCAAGTGTTCAAGCCCAAGCACATTCAACAGATGATCGACACCACGGGGGCTCAGGAAATCCTGTTGGCCATTCCGTCGTCCAATCGTGCGCGGCGGCGCGAGATTCTCGGCCTGTTGGAAGGGTTCCCGCTGCACGTACGGAGTGTGCCGGGTTTCATGGATCTTGCCAGCGGCCGGGTGAAGGTCGATGACATTCAGGAAGTAGACATTGCCGACTTGCTCGGGCGGGATGCCGTGCCTGCCCAGGGCGATTTGCTGGAGCATTGCATCAAAGGTCAGAGCGTGCTCGTCACGGGGGCGGGCGGTTCGATTGGTTCGGAGCTTTGCCGCCAGATCCTGGCATTGCGTCCTACTACCTTGTTGCTGTTCGAGCACAGTGAATTCAACCTTTACAGCATTCTGTCCGAGCTTGAGCAGCGCATCACTCGTGAGTCGCTGCCTGTTCGCTTGCTACCGATCCTAGGCTCGGTACGCAACCAGGCAAAATTGCTCGACGTGATGAAGACCTGGCATGTTGATACGGTCTACCACGCGGCAGCCTACAAACATGTACCGATGGTTGAGCACAACATTGCCGAGGGTGTCCTTAACAATGTCATTGGTACATTGAATACCGCCCAGGCGGCGCTTCAGGCGGGGGTCTCCAACTTTGTGCTGATCTCCACGGACAAGGCTGTGCGCCCGACCAATGTCATGGGCAGTACCAAGCGTTTGGCCGAGTTGACGTTGCAGGCGTTGAGCCGTGAGTTGGCCCCGGTATTGTTTGGCGACAAGGCTAATATTTCCCGCGTCAACAAGACCCGTTTCACCATGGTTCGCTTTGGCAATGTATTGGGCTCGTCTGGCTCGGTTATTCCGTTGTTTCACAAGCAGATCAAATCTGGTGGGCCGCTTACGGTCACTCACCCCAAGATCACGCGTTACTTCATGACTATTCCCGAAGCGGCCCAGTTGGTGATCCAGGCGGGCTCTATGGGGCAGGGCGGAGATGTGTTCGTGCTCGATATGGGCGAGCCGGTAAGAATCGTCGAGCTGGCAGAGAAGATGATTCATCTGTCTGGCTTGAGTGTTCGCTCGGATAGAAACCCTCATGGTGATATTGCCATTGAGTTCACCGGGTTGCGTCCCGGTGAAAAACTCTACGAAGAACTGCTGATTGGCGACAACGTAGTGGCCACCCAGCATCCGATGATCATGAGTGCCAACGAGGATCATCTGGATTGGGAGATACTTAAAGGGAAGTTGACAGAGCTACTCGCGGCGGTCGACGCGGACGACTACAGCAGGGTCCGTCAACTGCTACGCGATACAGTCAGTGGATATGCTCCGGATGGCGAGATCGTGGACTGGATCTACCAGCAGCGTCGCCTGGAGCCTTAGTGCGCATAGTGTGCGTAAATGTTGCCAGGCATAATGCCTGGCAAGTTGGCTTTATATTTTGCTCGATAGACGGAGTCTGGTTTTATTGACTGCGTCTTTGGTGATTTCAAAGAGAAAATCGAGTTCGGTTTCACCTGTCTTGATTGCTCCCATTTTCTCATGAAAGGAAATGACTCGATCATTTCCTTTTCTAACATCAAAGTGTGATTTTTCAAATTCGAGATTTTCAAAGGCAAACTGATAAACCAGGAACGCACTTTCCAGGGCTGCATATCTGGTCTTGTCTTCGTTGAGAATCCAACTTCCCCAACAAAATGAATTTCCTTTGAAGTCATAAAGTCTGACTGTGCCGCAAGGTACGCCATCAAGGCGTTCAATAATGAAGTAATATTGAATGCCTTTCTGCTCATCGCCCTTGTACTTGTTGATCCACTCTCTTTGAGCCTCAATACTTGGGTTTACAGAAGAGAGGAACTGGTTGTAATTGTTATCGAGGCGCAGTTTCAGAACAAATTCGGCATCGCTCTCTTCGATGAGTCGCAGCCTTACAGTTTTTGATTCTAAGTTCATGTTTTTTCCGTTTAACTGGTCGCGTTAATATATGGTACATGGTTTTTTTGCAGGCGCTGGTTCGAATTTTTGCTTCGGGCTGACGATGCTTAGGGCCGGATAGACATGATACGTTCCTATGTCTTAGTCGAAAAGTTCTATCTATAGTCCAATCTGGAGATTATCGAAATCATTTGTCGATTTTTGAGCGCTAAATCGGGTATCGCTACATCTTGCAATACCTCTATTTTTGACACCCTCCTCACATCGCCTAAGTTTGAAAAGCAGCTTCGGAAAGCTGCTTTTCCCATTGATGTCATGGAGCGTCTCTAATGCGTAGATCCGTTTTTTCCTCCCTGCTTTTTGCCTTCCTCACCAGCCTGTCCGCCGCGTCGATCGCTGCCCCATCGGCCAGGCCCGAGACGCCGCAGCCGCTCGCGGCCCAGTTGAGTGCAAGCGAACAACCCACCCCCAAGGTCAACCTCAACGCAGCAGACGCTGAAACCCTGCGCCGTGATCTGTTCGGCATTGGCGCCGCCAAGGCCAAGGCGATCATTGCTTATCGCGAGTCCAATGGATCGTTCACGGTGGTGGATGAGTTGCTGGAAGTGAAGGGGATTGGCAAGTCGCTGCTGGAGAAGAATCGCGACAGGCTGGAGGTTAAGTAATCAAGGCAGGAGGCCGGTCATTGACCGGCCTTTTTTATGTCTGCCGGGGCTGTATTGATCCCGGTTTTCAGGTTTTCTCGCACTACGTCGAGGATGCGTGTCGCCAGTTCCGGGTTTTCGACACTGCGCGCCAGGACCAATGCCCCCACCAGTGTCGACATCATCACCAGGCTTTGTTCATCGGCATTGGGGCTGCCCAATGCGGTTTCGATTTGCTTGAGCCGGGCGTCGAGGACTGTATCGGTGGTGGGGCTCTGTTGCCCGCGCTGTCCCAGCTCCGAGGACATGGTGGGCAACGGGCAGCCTTGGTCGGGGGAGGTGTGATGCCACTCTGACAGGTAACTGTCGATAAAGGCTTCCAGTGGTCGTTCCTGGTTGAAGAGCATCGCGCAATGCGCGTCCAGTTCGGCGGAGGCGGCTTGCAGGGCCTTTTCCACCAGTTCGTTCTTGGATTTGAAGTGGGCGTAGAACCCGCCATGGGTCAGGTTCAAGGCTTTCATCAGGGGTTGCAGGCCGGTGGCGCCAATGCCGTCGCGGCGAAAGCGCACCGACGCCTCTTTAATGATGCGCTGGTGGGTTTGAGCTTTGTGATTGTGCGAGTAGCGCATGAGAGGGCCCTCTGAAACATGGGGCCATATTAACCAAGGTTTGGTGCTGTTTCGCGGACCGATTACAAATTTGCCCTAATCTAGATCGACTCGCCTGGCGTGCTGCCGGTAACGGTCAGCACGGGGCGTTTGTTTCAGCGATCCTGCGCATCCTTGGCGTCGGCCTGAGCATTGCGCTCGGCGACGCGTTTGCGTTGTTCGTCGGTCAGTTCCACTTTGTTGGCGCTGTCACGCAGCATCAGCAAGCCACCAACGATCGAACCGATGGCGACCACCATGATCAACCAGGCATACCAGGGCATAGGGCTCTCCTTGAGGCCGACTGCCGTGGGGAAGATTCCCCACGGCACTATCAGCTTTGAGTGACGGCTTTCGTCAGTCGTTCCATTGTAGGCCCGTTCTGCCTCGCTGGTTTAGAGCCCGGTCAACATCGCATCCGCTGGCGCATCGGCGCGGTCTTGGGCGGTCAGTTGGAAGTAGATGAAACCTGCGGCCATGAACCCGAGGAAGATCAGGCCGATCAGGGTATTGAACCACGCCATGGCCACCAGGCAGACCAGCGCCAGGATCAGCGCAATGGCCGGCACGATCGGGTAGCCCGGCGCGCGGAAGGTGCGTTCCAGCAACGGTTCGCTCTTACGCAGCTTGAACAGGCTGAGCATGCTCATGATGTACATGACGATGGCGCCGAACACGGCCATGGTGATCATCGCGGCGGTCAGGGTCATGCCGCCGAGGTTGATCAGGCCGTCGCTGTAGATGGCGGCGATGCCCACCACGCCGCCGGCGAGGATCGCCCGGTGGGGTGTCTGGAAGCGTGACAGCTTGGCCAGGGAGGAGGGCAGGTAGCCGGCGCGGGCCAGGGCGAAGAACTGGCGCGAGTAGCCGAGGATGATGCCGTGGAAGCTGGCCACCAGGCCAAACAGGCCGATCCACACCAGCATGTGCAGCCAGCCGGAGCTTTCACCCACCACGGTTTTCATTGCCTGGGGCAAGGGGTCGTTGATGTTCGACAGGGTGCGCCAGTCGCCCACGCCGCCGGCAAAGAACATTACGCCCATGGCTAGAAACACCAGGGTCAGGATGCCGCTGATGTAAGCCTTGGGAATCGTGCGCTTGGGGTCCTTGGCTTCTTCGGCGGCCATGGCGGCGCCTTCGATGGCGAGGAAGAACCAGATGGCGAAGGGGATCGCGGCAAAAATCCCGGCTATCGCCGGCGCGCCAAAGGTGTCGGCACCCGCCCAGCCGTTGAGGGCGAAGTTGCTGAAGCTGAATGCCGGTGCCACCACGCCCATAAAGACCAACAGTTCGGCCACGGCCAGCACGCACACCACCAGCTCGAAGGTCGCGGCCAGTTTCACCCCGAGAATATTCAAGCCCATGAACACAAAGTACGCCCCGACCGCTGCGTGTTTCGGGTCGAGTGCCGGGAATTGCACATTCAGGTAGGCGCCGATGGCCAGGGCAATCGCCGGAGGCGCGAAGACGAACTCGATCAAGGTGGCCAGCCCGGCGATCAGCCCGCCTTTCTCGCCGAACGCCCGCCGGCTGTAGGCAAACGGCCCGCCGGCATGGGGAATTGCGGTGGTCAGTTCGGTGAAGCTGAAGATGAAACAGGTGTACATGGCAGCGACCATCAATGACGTCACCAAAAAGCCCAGCGTCCCGGCCACGCCCCAGCCATAGCTCCAGCCAAAGTATTCGCCGGAGATCACCAGCCCCACGGCGATGCCCCACAAATGCAAGGTGCCCAAGGTGGGCTTGAGTTGGGTGTTCATTGCGCTGCTCCCAGAACGGTTTGGAATGTTTCAGGACATTGCAGCGGCCATGCCAGCTTGGAAAAGGGCGTCGTAAAGGGCAGGAACTGTCGCCCGGGAGATAGTTTGTTGTTTGCGACCGTAATTCCGTGCACCAGGGTAGGGCGGCGGCGGATAGGCTGATGCTATTGCGGGCAAGCCCGGCTGCCGCATTTGGCCGTATTCCCAAGGATGCACCCGGTCAACTGTGGGAGCCGGGCTTGCCCGCGATAGCGGCCTCAACAGCCCCGAAAACCTCACGCCCAACCCACTCTTTACGCCATCTTTACGCCCCCTCCACCCCCTCGCCCTCGTTCCTTTACGCCCCTTCTGCGGACAATACCTCCATACGCGGCAGTCGCCGTCTGACGGAGAAACTTCCATGAGTGTTCTGGATGGGGTGTCACTGCTATTGGCCGTGGCGCTATTCATTTATCTGCTGGTCGCGCTGTTGCGCGCGGATCGGGGCTAGGAGCGGCTATGCACAGTTATGACTATTGGCTGATCATCGCCTTCTTTGCCGTGGTGCTGGTTCCAGCGCCATTTCTGGGGCGGTTCTACTACAAGGTGATGGAAGGGCAGCGCACTTGGCTTACGCCAGTGTTCGGGCCGGTCGAGCGCGTATGTTATCGCTTGGCCGGGGTCGATGCGCAACAAGAGCAAAGTTGGCAGAAGTACGCCCTGGCCCTGCTGGCTTTCAACCTGTCGGGCTTTTTGTTGTTGTTTACGATCCTGTTGTTTCAGGGCTACCTGCCGCTTAACCCGCAGCAGTTGCCTGGGCAGGAGTGGACGCAGGCGTTCAATACCGCCGTCAGTTTTATGACCAACACTAACTGGCAGTCCTACAGCGGTGAAGCCAGCCTCAGCTACCTGAGCCAGATGGCCGGCCTGACCGTGCAGAACTTTGTCAGTGCCGCCACCGGCCTGGCGGTGCTTGTCGCCCTTTGCCGTGGGATTGGTCGCAAGTCCGCCAGCACCCTGGGCAATTTCTGGGTGGATATGACCCGCGCCACCCTCTATGGCTTGCTGCCATTGTGCCTGGTGCTGGCGTTGTTTTTGGTCTGGCAGGGCGTGCCACAGACCTTCGCTCACTATGTTGATGCCCTGACGATGCAAGGCGTTGATCAGGTGATCCCACTCGGCCCGGCCGCCAGCCAGATTGCGATCAAGCAACTGGGGACCAACGGCGGTGGCTTCTTCGGGGTCAACTCGGCGCACCCGTTCGAAGATCCGACGGCCTGGGCCAACCTGTTTGAAGTGGCGGCGATCATCCTGATCCCGGCGGCTCTGGTGTTTACCTTCGGCCATTACGTCAAGGATCTGCGCCAGAGCCGGGCGATTCTCGGCTGCATGCTCGCGTTGTTCCTGATTGGCGGCTCGGTGTCGCTGTGGTCCGAGCACCAGCCCAATCCGACCCTGAACAACCCGGCCGTCGAGCAGACTGCACCGCTGGAAGGCAAGGAAGTGCGTTTCGGCACCACTGCCACCGTGTTGTGGTCGGTGACCACCACGGCAGCGTCCAACGGTTCGGTCAACGGCATGCAGGACAGCCTCAGCCCCCTGAGCGGGATGGTGGCGCTGGTCAATATGATGGTCGGCGAAGTGATCTTCGGCGGCGTCGGTGCCGGTATGTACGGCATGTTGCTCAACGTGCTGATCGCGGTGTTCCTCGCCGGCTTGATGATTGGTCGCACTCCGGAATACCTCGGCAAGAAACTCCAGGCCCGGGAAGTGCAACTGCTGGTGGTGACCCTGTTGGTGATGCCCGTTGGCGTACTGGTGCTCGGCGCGATTGCCACCAGCGTGCCGGCCACTGCTGCAACCATCAGCAACCCCGGCCCCCACGGCTTCAGCCAGTTGCTCTATGGCTACACCTCGGCCAGTGCCAACAACGGTTCGGCCTTTGGTGGCCTGGGCGCCAATACCCCGTTTCATAACCTGATGCTGGGCTTGGGCATGTTGATCGGGCGCTTCGGCTACATCCTCCCGATCCTGGCCCTCGCCGGCAGCCTGGCGATGAAGAAAAGCGCACCGATTGGCCAGGACAGTTTTCCGACCCACGGCCCGTTGTTCGTGACGTTGTTGACCGTGACCATTTTGCTGGTGGGCGGCCTGACCTTCCTGCCGGCGCTGGCACTGGGCCCTATCGCTGAACACTTGAGCATGGGCTTCTAAGGGGTATGAACATGAATATGCCTGTAAACAATGCTGCTCCGGTCAAGACTCAGGAGTCGGCCAAGACCGCGATCTCGGCCCTGTGGCGCCCGGCGCTGATCCAGGCGTTCGTCAAGCTGGACCCGCGCCAGTTGAAGCGTTCGCCGGTGATGCTGGTGGTCGAGCTGACCGCGATCCTCACCACCGTGCTGTGCCTGGTGCCGGACAGCAGCGTGCCGACCTTTGTCGCGGTGCAGATTGCCCTGTGGCTGTGGTTCACCGTGCTGTTCGCCAACTTCGCCGAAGCCTTGGCCGAGGGCCGTGGCAAGGCCCGTGCCGACAGCCTCAAGGCTGGCAGTGAAGGCCTGAGTGCACGACGCCAGGAGGCAGACGGCAGCTTCACGGTAGTGCCCGCCACCAGCCTGCGCAAAGGTGATGTGGTGCGGGTTGCGGCCGGGGAAATGATCCCCGGCGACGGTGAAGTCATCGAGGGTATTGCGGCGGTCAATGAAGCGGCGATTACCGGTGAATCCGCACCGGTGATCCGCGAATCCGGCGGTGACCGCTCGGCCGTCACCGGCAATACCCGGCTGGTCTCGGACTGGCTGGTGATTCGTATCACCGCCAACCCCGGTGAATCGACACTCGACCGCATGATCGCCCTGGTGGAAGGCGCCAAACGCCAGAAAACCCCCAACGAAGTGGCGCTGGATATCCTGCTGATCGGCTTGACCATGATCTTCCTGCTGGTGGTCGTGACCTTGCAACCCTTCGCCTATTTCGCCAATGGCAGCCTGCCCCTGGTGTTCCTGGTGGCGCTGCTGGTCACGCTGATTCCCACCACCATCGGTGGCCTGTTATCGGCCATCGGCATCGCCGGCATGGACCGCCTGGTGCGCCTCAACGTGATCGCCAAGTCCGGGCGCGCCGTGGAAGCGGCGGGGGACGTGCATGTGCTGTTGCTGGACAAGACCGGCACCATCACCTTCGGTAACCGGCGCTGTGCAGGCATCTATGCCGCGCCTGGCGTCAATGGCAAGGAATTGGCCGAAGGCGCGCTGCTGGCCTCGCTGGCCGACGATACGGCAGAAGGCAAATCCATCGTCGAATACCTGCGCGCCTTGCATCCTTACACCGAGCCCTCCGTGCAAGAGCTGACCGGCGTGCCGTTCAGCGCCGAAACGCGCTTGTCTGGGGTGGATTACCAGGGCCGCGTCTACCGTAAAGGCGCTGTCGATTCGCTGCTGGCGTCTATCGGTCAGCAACGCCAAGACCTGCTGCCCGCGCTGTCCCGGGAAGTCGACAAGATCGCCCAGAGCGGCGGCACTCCGTTGCTGGTGTGTGCCGACGGTAAATTGCTCGGCGCGATCCACCTCAAGGACGTGGTCAAGCCGGGTATCCGTGAGCGCTTTGCCGAGCTGCGCAAGCTGGGGATCCGCACGGTGATGGTGACCGGCGATAACCCATTGACCGCCGCCGCGATTGCCGCCGAAGCGGGTGTGGATGATGTGCTGGCGGAAGCCACGCCGGAGAAGAAACTGGCGCGCATCCGCCACGAGCAGAACGACGGGCGCCTGGTGGCCATGTGTGGCGACGGTGCCAACGACGCCCCGGCCCTGGCCCAGGCGGACGTGGGCATGGCCATGAATGACGGCACCCAGGCGGCGCGCGAAGCGGCGAACATGGTCGACCTCGACAGCGACCCGACCAAGCTGCTGGACGTGGTGCAGGTCGGCAAGGAATTGCTGGTGACCCGTGGTGCGCTGACCACCTTTTCGATTGCCAACGACGTCGCCAAGTACTTCGCCATCCTGCCGGCGCTGTTTGCCTCGATCTACCCGCAACTGGGGGTGCTTAACGTGATGCACCTGAACAGCCCGCAGAGCGCGATCCTTTCGGCGATTGTGTTCAACGCGCTGATCATCGTGGTGCTGATCCCCCTGGCCCTGCGCGGTGTGCGGGTGCAGGCGGCGAGTGCGGCGGCGCTGCTGCGACGCAACCTGTTGATCTATGGCGTGGGCGGGCTTGTGGTGCCGTTCGCCGGGATCAAGGCGATCGACATGCTGCTGACAGCGCTGCACCTGGTCTGACCCAACCCTGTAGGAGCTGGCTCCTACAGGTCACGAATCAATTGAGGAAGATGAAATGTCCAGCATGATCCGTCCGGCCTTGAGCCTGTTGGTATTGATGACCCTGATCACGGGCGTGGCCTATCCGTTGGTAGTGACCGGCGTCGCCCAGGTGGCCTTTCCCGACCAGGCCAATGGCAGCCTGGTGCGTGACGCCGAAGGCAAGGTGCGCGGTTCCAGCCTGATTGCCCAGGAATTTACCGGCGAGCGCTGGTTCCACTCGCGGCCTTCGGCGGGTGCGTTTGCCACCGTGTCCAGCAGTGCCAGCAACCTCGGCCCGAGCAACCCGGCGCTGGCAACGCGGGTGTTTGACGACGCCGCGAAAATCCAGGGCCCCGGCCAGGGCCCGGTGCCCCTGGCACTCTTGACTACCTCCGGCAGCGGTCTTGATCCACACTTGCCACCGCAGGCAATTGCCTATCAACTGGCGCGGGTGGCGGCGGCACGTCAGTTGCCGGTGTCGACCCTGGAGCGCTTGATGGACGAGCATATCGAACAGCCGCTGGTGGGGCCGCCGGTGGTGAATGTACTGGCGCTGAATATGGCGCTGGAAAAGTTGTAGACCGTTGCGCCGCCATCGCGGGCAAGCCCGCTCCCACACTTGGAATGCATTCCGGATGTGGGAGCGGGCTTGCCCGCGATGGCGGCTGCATGTACCCAACATCCCTAACTGAAAGAAGACTGCCCCATGAGTGACTCCGGCCGCGCCGACGCCCTCCTAGCCGACCTACCCAAGCACGGCCGTGGCCGGCTCAAGGTATTCCTCGGTGCCGCACCGGGCGTGGGCAAGACCTACGCCATGCTCCAGGCCGCCCACACCCAGTTGCGCCAGGGCGTCAAAGTGGTGGCCGGGGTGGTCGAGACCCATGGCCGTGCCGAGACCGAGGCCTTGCTCAGTGGCTTGCCCCAGCAGCCGCTGCTGCGCTCGGAATACCGTGGGGTGATGCTCGAAGAAATGGACCTCGACGGCTTGCTCGCCACCAAGCCCAAGCTGGTGCTGGTGGACGAACTGGCCCACAGCAACGCCCCCGGCAGCCGCCACGAAAAGCGCTGGCAGGACATTCAGGAGCTGCTCTCCGCCGGCATCAACGTATTCACCACGGTCAACGTCCAGCATCTGGAAAGCCTCAACGATCAGGTACGTGGCATCACCGGCGTGCAGGTGCGCGAAACCCTGCCGGACTGGGTCTTGCAGGAAGCCGATGAGTTACTGCTGATCGACCTGCCGTCCCGCGAGCTGCTGGAGCGCCTGCGCGACGGCAAGGTCTATGTGCCGGAGCAGGCGCGCGCGGCCATCGACGCATTCTTTACCCAGACCAACCTCATGGCCCTGCGCGAGTTGGCGATGCAGACTGCCGCCGCGCACGTCGATGACGATCTGGCCCAGGGCTACCGGCAATTGGGCCAGGCCGCGCCCGCGGTGCGCGGGCGCTTGCTGGTGGGGGTGGATGGCGACGCCGAGGCCGAACGCCTGGTGCGTCACGCCAGCCGTGTGGCCCAGCGCCGGCATCTGCCCTGGAGCCTGGTGCATGTGGACAACGGCCGGGTGCGTGACGAACAGTCTCGGTTGAGGCTGCAAAATGCCCAGCAACTGGCCGAGCGTCTGGGTGGCGAAGTGGTGTTGCTGCGTGCCGGCGAGGTGGCCAAGACCCTGATCCAGCATGCTGCCGAGCGCCGTGCCAGCCTGGTGCTGGTGGGGCAGTCGCGCCCGCGCTGGCGGCGCCGGCTGTTCGGTGGCGGCCTGGCGGCGCGTTTGTTGCGCAATGCCCGGGGCCTGGAAATCAATATCCTCGACAGCGATGGAACACCCGCCGCGCCGCGTTTGCCCGATGTGCGTGGCCTAGTGTGGTTCGATTACGCCCTGGCGCTGCTGGCAACGGTGCTGGCCAGTGCGTTGGCGTGGGCGGTGTCGAGTGTCCTGCCGCTGCCCAACATCTCTCTGGTGTTCCTCGCCGCAGTGCTGCTGGTGGCGGTGCGCAGCAGCCTGGGTCCGGCATTGGCCTGCGCTGCGCTGTCGTTCCTGACCTATGACTTTTTGTTTATTCCGCCGAATTTCTCCTTCGCTATCCAGCGTGAAGAAGATGTGCTGACCTTGCTGTTCTTCCTGCTGATGGCGGCGCTGACCGGCAACCTCGCCGCCCGCCAGCGTCGGCAATTGCAGGCCCTGCGCGACACCCAGGAAGAAACCAGCGAACTGCTCGACCTGTCGCGCAAACTCACCGCTGCCACTGATCGCCAGGCGGTGATCAGCGCAGCGGCTCATCATCTGCAGGGCTGGAGCGATTTGCAGTTGTGCCTGGTCAATCGCGACGGGCCCGGTGAGTGGAAGGTCGAGACCGGCGGGCCACTCATCTTTACCGAGGCCGAGCGCGCCGCCGCCGACTGGGCCTGGCAGCACGACCAGCCAGCGGGCATGGGCACCGGTACCTTGCCGTTTGGGCGTTGGTGGTGGTGGCCGTTGTCTGCTGAAAACGGTCCGCTGGGCCTGCTCGGCGTCAGCCCCAAAGCTGGCCTGGAGCTCAGTGGCCAACGTCGGCGCCTGCTCACGGCCTTGAGCCAGCCATTGGCCCAGGCCCTGGCCCGCGCCCAGTTGGCGCAGAACCTGGAGGCCGCCCGTTTGCATGGCGAGACCGAGCAACTGCGCAGTGCCTTGCTGGCCTCGGTGTCCCATGACTTGCGCACGCCGCTGACCTCCATGCGCGGCAGCATCGACAGCCTGCTGGCCCTGGGCGAAGCCATTCCCCTGGAAGATCGCCGCGAGTTGCTGGAAGGCACCCGCGACGAAGCCGAGCGCCTGGACCGCTATATCCAGAACCTGCTGGACATGACCCGCCTCGGCCATGGCGCCTTGAAGCTGGCGCGGGACTGGGTGTCGCCCGGCGATATCGTCGGCAGCTCCCTCGGCCGTTTGCGTGCAGTGCTGGCGCCGTTGCAGGTGAGTACCGATGTGCCGCCAGAGTTGCCATTGCTGTATGTGCATGCCGCCTTGATCGAGCAGGCGTTGGTCAATGTGCTGGAAAACGCCGCGCGTTTTTCACCGCCCCATGGCCGCTTGCAACTGCGTGCTGGCGTCGCCGAGCAGGCGGTGTTTTTTTCCGTCAGTGATGAAGGTCCGGGTATTCCCGAGGAAGAGCGGGCGAAGATTTTCGATATGTTCTACACCGCCGCACGGGGCGACCGGGGCGGGCAGGGCACCGGGCTCGGCCTGGCAATCTGCCAGGGTATGGTCGGCGCCCACGGCGGGCATATCAGCGTGACCGATGGCATCGACGGGCGGGGCACGTGCATCACCCTGTTCCTGCCGTTGCAGACCCAGCCGAGCCCGGACAGTGAAGCGTGAGACGCGGTGCGCTACTCTTAACTTTTTTCAGTGATTGTGATGGAACACCATGAACCAGACTGCGACGATTTTGGTCATTGATGACGAGCCGCAGATCCGCAAGTTCTTGCGCATCAGCCTGGCCTCCCAGGGCTACAAAGTAATCGAGGCCGGGACCGGCGCCGAAGGGCTGGCCCAGGCGGCCTTGAGCAAGCCGGACCTGCTGGTGCTGGACCTGGGCCTGCCGGACATGGACGGTCAACAGGTGCTGCGCGAGTTGCGCGAATGGTCGACGGCCCCGGTGCTGGTATTGTCGGTACGTGCCGGCGAAGGGCAGAAGGTCCAGGCGTTGGACGGTGGGGCCAACGATTACGTGACCAAGCCGTTTGGCATCCAGGAGTTTCTCGCCCGGGTACGTGCGCTGTTGCGCCAGTCGCCCACCGGCGAGGCGCAGCAGGCCGCCCTGCAGTTTGGCCCGCTGATGGTCGACCTGGCTTATCGGCGGGTGCTGCTGGAGGGTGTCGACGTGGCCCTGACCCGCAAGGAGTACGCGGTGCTGGCGCAACTGGCGCGCCACCCTGGGCGGGTGATTACCCAGCAGCAGTTGCTCAAGGATATCTGGGGGCCGACCCATACCGAAGACAGCCACTACCTGCGGATTGTGGTGGGGCACTTGCGCCAGAAGCTGGCGGATGACCCGACCCAGCCGCGTTTTATCGTGACCGAGGCGGGGGTGGGGTATCGGTTGTTGGGGGCTGCTGAGGGCTGAGGGATTGTGGTTGCTGGGCCGGCGGCATCGCGGCATAGGTATCTACACAACTCTTTCGTGGTTCTTGGGGTTGTGTCATATCCGTTTTTGCGGTTACGGCGGCTATTGGTTCCGCCCTTACGGCGGCTCACTTTGGAGAAGCGCCAAAGTAAGCAAAACGCTACATGCCCCACCACTCGGTGCCTCGCCTAGGCTCGGCATGCCCGCAGTCAGGCATTGCTCCGTGGGCCCGCCGCGATCGGCCATCCATGGCCGTGTCGCGGCTACCCCGGCATCCATGCCGGGGTGCCCACTGCGCAATACCTGCCTGCGGCCAGCGTGGTTTAACGGGGCGCCCAAGATCAAGATCAAAAGCCAGATCAAAAGCAGAGCAACAGCAACAGCAATGCCAAAGCCGGGGCGCGAAGCTCCATTCCCCCTGTGGGAGCTGGCTTGCCTGCGATGACGGTGTATCAGTCGATAAATGTATTGGCTGAGACACCGTCATCGCAGGCAAGCCAGCTCCCACAAGGGTACGCGCACGCTTCGGCGATCAGGTCGGCTGTCAGGCCGCCTCGCTTTGCTTGTGATTTTGATCTTAGGCGCCCCGTTAAACCACGCTGCCCCCCAAATCAATGTCGGATGACGGGCACACCGAGCCTAGGCGAGGTGCCGAGTGGTGGGGTAAGAGCCCTTTTGGTTACTTTTGGCTGGGCCGGCACTCCGGGCTCTTTTCCAAAAGTGAGCCGCCGTAAGGGCGGAACCAATAGCCGCCGTGACCGCAGCAACGGATATGTACACAACCCCAAGAACCACGAAAGAGCTGTGTAGATACCCATGCCGCGATAGGGCCTCAAGCCCCAGCGAAGATCTCAACTCTGCTCACTCTCATACCGATCCAGCGTATCGCTGGCAATCTCCCGCCCCAGCGCGATCAATTCCGGCGCCTTGTAGAACTCGAAGAACCGGCACACGCGCTTGGGCACGTTGATCAGCACATCCGGCGGGTAGCCGGCAATTTTGTACTGGGCCAACGACGTCTGCATCACCTCGAAACTCTGGTTGATCAAATCCAGCAGCGACGCCGGCCCGACGTTGTCGATGATGAACGAACCGGTTGCCGACTTGGGGGCGCCAGCGGTTTCCGGGGCTGCGGCCGGTTGCTGGGCTTCCGGCTCGGCGCCTTCGAGCCAGGGGTTGATATCGGCGGCCTGCGCCTGCAGCGCTTCCTGTTCCAGCAACAATAATTGTTCGGCCTGCTTGCGCCGAAACGGCAGATGGGAACCCAGTGAACGTACCAGGTTGTCGAAGCGGCTCTTGAACGCCGGCGGGCGCTGGATCACCGGCAGGCTGTAGTGTTTCTGGTTGGTGGCGTTGAGGTTGACCGCAATGATCAGGTCGCAATGACTCGACACCACCGGCACGATAGGCAGCGGGTTGAGCAGGCCGCCATCCACCAGCATGCGGTTGCCTTGCATCACCGGAGTGAACAGGCTGGGGATCGCTGCCGAGGCGCGCATCGCCTGGTGCAGGCAGCCTTCCTGGAACCAGATTTCCTGCTGGTTGGTCAGGTCGGTGGCGACCGCCGTGTAGGGAATGCGCAGGTCTTCGATATTGATCTCACCGACGATCTTGCGGATCTGCCCGAAGACTTTTTCGCCGCGTATCGCCCCCAGGCGAAAGCTCACATCCACCAGGCGCAGCACGTCCAGATAGTCCAGGCTTTCGATCCAGTTCCGGTAGTCCTGCAGTTTGCCCGCGGCATAGATCCCGCCCACCACTGCCCCCATGGAGCAGCCGGCGATACAGGCGATTTCATAGCCGCGTTTTTCGATCTCTTCGATCACCCCGATATGGGCATAACCCCTTGCTCCGCCTGAGCCCAGGACCAATGCAACGCGTTTTTTCATGACTGGATCCTTCGTAAAACAGCTGTCCACAATGCACCCAAGCAGGGGGCTGCTTCAATCCTAGCGGAGCAGAACGATAATTTTCGTAAGCCGAGCTATTTGCTCGGGTATGCTTTGTCTATCGGCGCTGGGCATTTCAGGCTGTGTGATAAGGCACTTTTCGATGTAGGCAACGTCTACATCCCACGACTGTTTTCTTTTCTTGAGGTGTCATTGATGAAAGCCTGGATGTGTTTGCCTGTGATTGTGTTGGCCCTGGCCGGTTGTGCCGGCAAAACGGCCTATCGCGATAGCTGCGGCAGCCAGCTGGATGCCGCGTGGCACGAGCTGGACCTGGCCAAGGCCGAAGGTTTTGCCGGTACGGTCAGCTATTCCAAGGCCCTGTCGTTGCTGACTGGCGCCAAGACCCAGCAGCAATTCGAAGCGTTCGAAGGCTGTGCCAGCAAAGCGCAAAAAGCCCGTTTCTATATTCGTGAGTCGCGCGCGGGCCGTTGATCCGCGTCAGCGTAACGCGTTGTTGGAGTGGTTAAGGTGGTCCCAGGCGCCTGTTTTGTGCGGGTGTATGGCGGTTGTTTGACAGGGGAAACAGCATGTCGGCGTTGGTGGATCAGTTAGTCGCCCAGGTCATCGGCCTGGAAGTCGGATTGTTGAGTTGTCAGGCGCGCCTGGCGGCGGTGACCGACGACGAGGCGCTGCACGACCTGCGCACCACCGTGCGCCGCCTGCGCAGCCTGTTGCGCCCTTTGCGCGGGCTGCCCGGCGTCGAGCAATTGGAGGCCGCCGCCAGCGCGGTCGGCCAATTGACCACGCCACTGCGCGACCGCGAAGTGCTGGCGGCCTACCTGCAGCAACATGGCCATCACGAAGCGGCGGCCCGGCGTCTGCGCCAGCAGCCGCAGACTTATCGGCAGGTGGCCCAGAGCGCGGAATTGGCGCAGCTGTTGCAGATCATGGCCGCCTTTCCGCGATTTATCCGCGCCTCCCAGCATCAAAAACTACTCAAGCGCCTGCGCGCCCGTATCGAAAAACGCCTGGGCAAACAATGGCAGGCTCTCGAGGTGGCGTTGCACGATCCCGACCACGACCGCCATCGCCTGCGTTTGTTGATCAAGCGCGTGCGCTACGCGGCCGAGGCCTACCCGCAATTGGGCCAGGTACCGGCCAAGGCCATGTCCCGTCTCAAGTCCGCCCAAGGCGCCCTGGGCGATTGGCACGACTGCTGGCAATGGTTGGCGCAAGCCAGGCTCCAGGCAGACTTGCAACCTTGCGTTGCAGTCTGGCATCGGACCATGGCCGAAGCTGAAGGCAAAGCCGATCGGGTACTCGACAAGCTGGCGGCGGATTGTTTCTGAGCCTGCGGCTTATCTGTCTGGGTATTTGGCCGGAATAAGTGCTGTACCGGGCTGACGCGCTGGTTAAGATCGCTCATCGGTTTTCTTGATGTGAGGTCGCCATGCGCTTTAGTGATTTGCTCGACGCTGCCCGTAACAACCCGTTGGACGTGTCTATTCCGGCCGAGTGGGCCCAGGGTCGCGCCACGTTTGGCGGGCTGGTTGCCGCCTTGCAATACGAAGCGTTGCGCGCCCAGGTGCCGGCTGATCGCCCATTGCGTTCGTTGGCCGTGACGTTTGTCGGGCCCGTGGCGCCCGACGTCTCCGCCCGTTATCAAGTCGAAGTACTGCGCGAAGGCAAGGCCGTCAGCCAGTTGCTGGGGCGGGTGGTGCAGGACGGTGAAGTGATGACCCTGGCCCAGGCCAGCTTCGGCGCATCGCGGCCTTCAGAGATCGACGTGCCGGCCTTGCCCGCGCCGACTTTCAAACATTGGGACGAGTGCCAGGAACTGCCCTATATCAAAGGCGTGACGCCTGAGTTCATGCGCCACTTGGCGATGCGCTGGAGCGTCGGTGGCTTGCCGTTCACCGGCAATAAATCCCGGGAAATGGGTGGCTGGGTGCGCTTGCGGGGGGATGTGAAAGAAGAGCCTTTGACCGAAGCCCATATCCTCGCGCTGGTGGATGCCTGGCCGCCGGCGCTCTTACCGCACCTGAAGAAGCCGGCACCCGGCAGCACGCTGACCTGGACCATCGAATTCATCCAGCCCCTGGCACAGTTGACGACCCTGGACTGGTGCCAGTACCACGTCCATATCGAGCATGCCCGTGACGGTTACGGTCATGCTGCCGCGATGTTGTGGGGGCCTGACGGCCAGTTGATCGCTATCAGCCGCCAGACGGTGGTGGTCTTCGCCTGACCCGGCCTCAGTGGCGGTGGCGCTGACGCCAGGCGTGCCACCAGCCACCGCTGAGGACAAAACGCGGAAAGGTCACGAACTGCTCGACCACCAGGCGCTGCACTGCATCTTTACGATCACTGAACGGCTCGCTGGCCTGGGCTTCCAGGCTATGACCGTGGCGTTGCAGCGCCAGGCCGGCGAGTACGCCGACCACACCGATGGCGAAACTGGCCAGGCTCAGGCTGAACACGCCGGACACAATCAGCAGAAACCCGACGATGAACAGCGGCACGGCAATCAGGTGCAGCACCAGGTTGGTCGGGTGCTGATGGTTCTGCGGGTAGGCGCGCCATTGCCAGGCAGGGAGATTGGGGTGACGTTTGCCCATGATGATAAATCCTCTGTCCATTGAAACTCGATGGACAGAGTTTAGGTCGGGCGGGCAGGGGCGGCGAATTGGGGTTGGCTATGGGGGTTATAGCGTTTTGATCGATCCGCCAGCGGCAGGCGCTGGCTGATCGGTCAAACGTCACAGTTTGAGTTGGCCGATGGCCTTGCTCAACTCGCCGGCCAGGGTTGCCAGTTCATTGCTGGTGGTCGCCGAATCCACGGTCTGTTGCACGGTGTTTTCCGTGACATCGCGAATACTCACCACCGCGCGGTTCATCTCCTCGGCCACATGGCTCTGCTGCTCGGCAGCCACCGCAATCTGCGTGTTGCTCTCGCGCATCTGCGCCACGGCGCTGGTGATTTCGGCCAGTGAAGCGCCGGCTTCCTGGGCCTGTTGCACACAGTCGTCAGCCTTGAACGAGCTTTCCTGCATAAAGTCCACCGCATCCCGGGTGCCGGCCTGCAGGGCCGAGACCATGCGGGTGATTTCATCGGTGGAGCTTTGCACGCGCTTGGCCAGGTTGCGCACTTCGTCGGCCACCACCGCAAAGCCGCGCCCCATTTCCCCGGCGCGGGCCGCTTCGATGGCGGCGTTGAGGGCCAGCAGGTTGGTCTGTTCGGCAATGCTGTGGATCACGCCGACCACGCCATTGATTTTCTGGCTGTCCTCGGCCAGCTTCTGGATCATTTCTGCGGTTTGCTGCACACCGGTGGACAACCCGGCAATCGAGCGCTGAACCCGGGTTACCACTTCCTGACCGCTGCCGGCCAAGGTGTCGGCGGTCTGGGACAAATCGCGAGTGGCACCGGCATGCTGGGCGATGTGATACACGGTGGCGGTCATTTCATTGATCGCGGTCGCCGCCTGATCGGTCTCGCTTTGCTGGCCGAGCATGCCGTGCTGCACCTCATTCATGCTGCTGGCCAGGCGTGCCGCGCCGTCATCCAACAGTTTGGCGGTGCGCGCTACCGTACTGACCACCCGCTGGTAGCCGGCCTGCATGGCGTTGAAGGCACTGGCCATCTGCCCGACCTCGTCCTTGCACGCCAGGGGCACGCGGGCCGAGAGGTCGCCGGTTTTCTCAACGTGCAGCATCACGTCTTTCAAGGTGTTGAGTTGGGCGAGCAAAAAGCGGATCAACAGTTGCGAGGCACAGAGCATGGCGAGCATCAGGATCAGCACCGCCACCGCGTAGTTGGTAAAGCGCTCGGTAAACACCTGGCTCAGGCTCGGCGCATAGGCCAGCACGGCGACTTGTTGGCCACCGGCGCGGGAGATGACTTCGGCGCCCTGCAACGGGTTTTCGCCGAACAGCGGCATATGATTGAACTCGACCCAACCGTTGGCTTCGCTCAGGGCTGACAGGTCCTGGTCCGCCAACTCGGGCGCCTGGCCCCGGGCAAACGCCAGCCAGTGCTCGCCCTGGGGCAGCGGCTGCCCGGCCGGCCAGGCGCTGAGCAAGCGGCCCTGGGCTTGTGCCGAGGCTTGGGCGGCATGGCTGCGGGCCTGTTGTTCAAGCTGCACGGCATACAGCACCAGCAGCAGGGTGGTGATGAAAGCGACCGCATTCACGGCCCAGAATTTGTACTTCAGCGAGATATTGCTAAGCCAGGCACCCATGGAAGGTTTTCTCTGATAGCGGAAACAGTATTGGCAAGGTGCCAGTATTGTGCCGCTATCCGGAAAAGGGGTGTTGATATGGGTCAATGCACCGCGTCAATCCGGCACAGGCAGGCCGAAAAACGCACGGGCGCAGGCGGTGCTGTGCTGGGCCAGGTCTTCCAGGCTTTCTTCTCGGTGCAGGGCCACTTCGCGCAAGACTTCCGGCAGATAGGCCGGCTCATTGCGCCCGTTCTTCGGTTTGGGGCGCAGGGTGCGTGGCAGCAGGTAGGGCGCATCGCTTTCCAGCATCAAGCGGCCCCGGGGGATTTCCCTGACCAGTGGGTGCAGGTGCGTGCCACGCCGTTCGTCACAGATCCAGCCGGTGATGCCGATATGCAGGTCCAGATCGAGATAACTGAACAGCGCGCGCTGTTCGCCGGTGAAGCAGTGCACCACGGCGGCGGGCAGTTGATCGCGGTAATCGCGCAGGATCTCCAGCAGGCGCTGGTTGGCGTCCCGTTCGTGGAGAAACACTGGCAGTTGCAATTCGACGGCCAGTGCCAGGTGGGCTTCGAGGACCTTTTCCTGCTGGGGGCGGGGCGAGAAGTCCCGGTTGAAGTCCAGCCCGCATTCACCCACGGCACGTACCCGCTCCTGGCTGAGCAGGTCACGCAGTTGCCGGGCGCTGTCGGCGTTCCAATCGCTGGCGCTATGGGGGTGGATACCGGCGGTGGAGAACAGCCGTCGGGCGCTTTGGTCCCAACGCTGGCACAGCTCCAGGGCCTGTTCGCTGCCTTGCACACTGGTGCCGGTGACAACCAATTGGCCCACGCCGGCGGCATAGGCGCGGTCGAGCACAGCCTGGTGTTTGTCGTCGAAACTGGAGTTGGTCAGGTTGACGCCAATATCAATGAGTTGCATGGTGCTATCTCCGCCTGCGGCCGGAAAGTCTATCAGAGCTGTAGATTTATAAGAAAAACCAAGAACTACAACGAGTTATCGCTGTCTTTGAACGTCGCAAGTCACACCGTGGTTGGCCGAAGGCCTGCTGCTGTGCCACCCTTGCGCCCAAAGTCTGCGCCTCTGGCGCTCTGTTTCTGTCCCCCAATGCGGCGTTTTTCGCGGTGCATGGGGCCTTGTTCTTTCCGGAGAGCGGATGATCCGACCCTCGGCATTGCTTATGGTGTGCCTGACGCTGCTGCTGCCCACGGCGGCGGTTGCGCGCCTGGACGGGCCGCTGGAAGTGACCAAGTCGGGCAAAGTCCGTGACCTGGCAGAAATCCGCAGCAGCCGCACCTTGCGGGTGCTGGTCAACCAGAGCCGCAACAGTTCCGGTGAAGTCCAGGGCCAGTCGATTGGCGTTGAGTACCACCGCCTGCGCGCCTTCGAACACTACCTCAACGGCCGCGCCCGCGACGGCCAGGAAATCAACCTCAAGATCATTCCCAAAGCCAAGGATCAGTTGCTGGGGGCGTTGGCCCGTGGTGAGGGTGACCTGGTGGCGCCCGGCGAACTGCTGGATACGACGGGGGCGCACAAGATCAGCAGCAGTGATCCGATTGCCAGCGACGTGCCGCTGTGGCTGGTGGGCCTCAAGGGCGAGCGGCGGTTTACCCGGCTGGAGCAGTTGTCTGGGCGCACCCTGGCCCTGACCACGGGCAGCGCAGCGGGGGAGGCGGTCAACCAGATCAATCAGAAGCTGGCACTGCGCAAGCTGCCGCCGGTCAAGGTGGAATGGGTAGACCCCAGCCTGGCGGTGGAAGATGTGCTGGAGATGGTCCAGGCGGGGATCTTCCGCCTGACCATTGTCGAGCGGCCGATTGCCGAGCGCTGGTCAAAGATCCTGCCCAAGCTGCGTTTCGACAAGCAAGTGGCGATCAGCGAGCCGGGCGAAGAGTACTGGTTCGTGCGCCAGGATGCCTCGATGCTGCGGGCGAGCATCGACCGCTTCCTGAAAACCTACAAGACTCCGTCGGACCAGGACGTGGCCTTCCAGCGCATCTATCGTCGTCTCTATCAGGTGCGCTACCCCTTGGCGCGGGCTGATCGCCAGCGCCTGGAGAAACTGCGCCCGGTCCTGCAGAAACACGCCCGGGAACAAGGCATGGACTGGCTGAACCTGGCGGCCCTGGCCTTCAAGGAATCGTCCCTCAACCCCGCCGCGAAAAGCGGCAGCGGGCCGACGGGCTTGATGCAGATCACCCCTTCGGCGGCCCAAAGGGTGGGAGTCAACAATATCCAGACCCTGGACAGCAATGTGCAGGCGGGGGCGCGTTACCTGGCATTGATTCGCCGCAAGTTCTTCGCCAGCCCCAAGCTGAACGAGCGCGAGCGTATGGCGTTCGTCCTGGCGGCCTACAACATGGGGCCGGAGCGGGTGCAGGGCATGCGTGCCGAGGCGCGCCGCCGGGGTTTGAACCCTAATCAGTGGTTCTTCCAGGTCGAGCGCATCGCCATGGAGCAGGTCGGAATGGGCGGCGTCAGCTATGTTAATAGCGTGAACAAGTACTACTTGGCCTTTGATCGGGAACGGGACTCCCTGGAGCCGGTGACGTCCAAGATCGTCTCACGCAAATAATCTAATTATTAGATATTGATTAGCGCTTTTTTCGGCTTTTATCATTATCTAAACTGATTAATATAGCGGCCAACCAACCCCCTTCATCGAAAAGGATTAGCAATATGAGCCCAATGATCAAAAACCTCCTGTCCACCCGTGCCGGCTATGGCCTGACCGTCCTGCGGATTTTTGTCGGTATCATTTTTGCCGCCCACGGTTCGCAAAAACTCTTTGGCTGGTTTGGCGGCGGCGGCCTGGCGGGCACGGCGCAGTGGATGGAGAGCATCGGCCTGGCCCCGGGTACCCTGATGGCATTGTTGTCGGGCGGTACTGAGTTCTTCGCCGGCCTGGCGCTGATCATTGGCCTGCTGGCACGCCCGGCGGCGCTGGGGTTGACCATCGTCTCGCTGGTGGCGATTTTCTCGGTGCATATCAGCAACGGTTTGTTCATGGCCAACAACGGCTATGAGTTCGCCCTGGCGCTGCTGGGCGGCACAGTGGCGGTGCTGTTTGAAGGTGCTGGCAAGCTGTCTGCCGACCGCGCCATCGCCAACTGATCGCGCAGCTCACCTGTTAAAGGCCCGCCTCGCGCGGGCCTTTTTCGTTGTACGGGATTCTTGACACTGCCCCACCGGCTTCTCTAGGATGCTGCATGCGCCGATTTAAACAGCTAATTGCGGGGCGCCACAGGGACTCGCTGCAGTCCCGACAGAAGCCTGCTCCAGGTTTCGAAATACCGCTAAAGCGCTGGTTCGGTGTTGCCTCTCACCTGCCCGCAGACTTTTGAGGCAGAGACACGACACGATGAATGCACTACGACCTCTTGTACGCCTGGCCCCGATCACTGCGGGCCTGACTCAACGCAATCCGAAAATTCTCCTTGGCGGCAAGCACCAGCCGACGTTGCTGCGTTACCTGGATGGCTGGCCCCGGCGGACTGGCCGACCTTCGGCGTTCCTGATCCAGTTTGTCGAAGATGGCGAGTCCCTGGCGCGCTTTGCCACAAACGGCTTTGACCTGGCGGTAATCCAGGCGCCGAACGCTGAGGATGCCAACGAGTTTATTCACCACCTGACCCGCGTGGCGCGCCAGGGTTTGATTACCCGGCGTTAATCGAGGCTTAGAGAACCACGTTCAGTAGAACGCTGCGGCAGGTGGATGTTGGCGACGGCGACGCGAGATAAAGATCCCCAGGCCCAGCAGGCTCACTATCAGTGGCACGGTGATCGTCGTGAGCACCACCACAGCGAGTTCCAACCGGCGGACGCTCTTGTAGGCTTCTTTTTCCAGGGTGTGAAGCTCCATGCGTAATCGCAGGCGTTCTTTGTTTAGCGCTTGCAACAGCGTATTTGAAGAGATGGCCTGAGTCTCCAGCATGGAGGACGGCGTGTTCAGCAACCGCCATTCCTTTTCCGTCTGGGCCAGCCGTTGCTCCATCAGGGCAGCCTTTTTTCGGTAGGATTGCGCAGCCTCGTGGCGCAGCCTGTCCAGCAACCCGGGCTGTTGCCGGTCGCTTGCACGAGGGCTGATAGCACTCAGGGTGTCGGGCGCCGCCAGGTTATCCAATGTATTCAAGACAAACCGGGCATTGCCCGGGCGCCGCGCTTTCTGTCCGTTGGCATTGCGTGCGGCCAGCCAGACGCGGTCGCTGAGCATGTCAATATCGGCGACCACCACTACATGGATATTGGTCGCCTTTTGCAGTGTGGCCTTCTGGCCATTGCTGCCGTCAGGGAATGCGGAGTAGGCGGGCCCTTCGATACGGGCTGCGATCACATTCGGCCGGCCACGACTGACGGCCTCGCCAATCATGGAGGCGAATTCGTCCGGTTGAGTGAAGCGTACCCCATCGAACGTACTGGCCTGCCCGGAACTCTGGAGCAGCGGGGTGAATGTGGTGCGGCTTTTTTTCAGCGGCACGAGTGTGCCTGGATTCAACAGTGTCACGCTGTCAACGCCCCAGGTGCTGACGTCCTGTTGCGCCATCGCTTCTCGGGGCAGGGTGAGCGCCCCGGGATGACGCACGGGCGGCTGGCCGCTGGTCACGACCACCGGCGTTGCATAGAGGTTGTCCGCCAATACCTTATTCGCTGGCATCTGCACGCCCCAGGCGGCGAGCAGGGTTTGCAGGCCGGTGGTGTCGGCGGTTGAGTCCTGATCGTTCAAGGGGTCGACAAACATCATCAGCTTTCCCCCTGCCAGGACAAATTGGTCAATGGCAAAAAGTGCCTGTTCCGGCAGCCGAGAGGGCTGGACCACCATCAGGGTCTTGATGTGAGCGGGGATGCGCGAGGTGTCGCTGCCCAGGGTCATCAGATTGAACTGGCTGCGTATTTCCTTGAATAACTGCCACGGCGGCGTGGCTTCCTGGGTGCGTCCATTCAGGTTGCCGTCCATGGCTAATCCGTAGATCAGGCCGATGGTGGGTTGCTCCTCGCGGGCGACGTTGTGGATCAGGCGACTGATCTCATATTCCAGGAAACTCGCCTGGGCGGGGTCGAATCGTTCGATTTTCTGCGGCTCATGGTTGGCACGGGTGCCGATGAGTCCAAACAGTCCTTGCTGGCTATCCAGGCCCAGTAACTCAGCCTTGTACTCGTCCTCTGAAAAGGGGGCTGGATCAATCAGGTGCAGCGTAACGTTGCCTTTCGACGCACTTTCATAGGCCTTGAGCAGCAGGGCAATGTACTCGCCATGGTTGTTCAGGGCGTCACTTTTGCGGGGATGGCTCCCATTGAAAAAATACAAATCCATGGGGGTTTCAAGTGCCGCGAGCAGGGCGTCGGTCGAAGGTGACAGGGTGTGGATTTTTTTCTCTGAAAGGTCCAGTCGATAGTTGGGCAGTTTCAGTACCCATACCAGATTGAAGGCGAGAAAAAGCAGGGCGATGACGCTCAACGTCACGCCGAAGTTTATAAGGTTCCTCATGGGGATTTCCTTTCTCAGCCTTTTCTGAAGTTTAAAGTTAGGGTGGTTGCGGTGAGGAAAGCGATGATCATGCTTATGAAGTACGACGTGTCATGCAGGGTCAGGAGGCCGCTGTCTATCGCGCTGAAACGTACCCGCGGGTTGAGTGAAATCAAGCTGTCGATCACCCAGATAGGGGCCTGATGGGTCAGCATGTCCAGCACTGACGATAAAGTGCTGGTGAGCAATAATAACGCGAGTGTGATGCCGAAAATAATCAGGCGATTATAGGCCACTACACAGACAAGGCAGGAGAATGAGAGATAAGCGCCTGCCAGTAACCAACTCCCTATGAATTGGCCGAGGATGGTTGAGTTGTCCGCCATGGCCAGATAGTTAATGATGATGACCAGTGGGAAGTCCAAGGCTAGTGTGAGTGCGCAAACGGTCCAAGCGGCCAGGAACTTGCCCAATGTCAGTTCGAGGGCTGAGACCGGCAAGGTATTTGTAAAGGAACGTGCATTTTCGTTGTGCTCATCCGACCAGAGCAGTGTGGAAATAAATGGAATGAAAAAAAGATAAAGCCAGGGGTGAAACTGGAAGAAGGCGTGAAGGTCTGTCGGATTTCCGTTTAAGAAGTTTCCTACATAAAAACCGAGTGTGGTGTTAGTAATCAGAAACATAGCGACGCCAAAATAGGTGGCCGGGCTCGACAAGTAGTTGTTGAGTTGCCGTTTGAATATCACGGGTAGACGTTTCAATTGGGTGCCTCCTGGCTCAAGTGGTGGATGACGTCGCTCAGGCGTCCCGGCTCAAGGCTCAAGGTATTGATCTTCCAGCGACGGTTGGCGACCAGGGCATTGATGTGGGGATAGATGACCTGCCCTGGCATCGCGAGTACCGTCACGCTGCCGTAGGCGTGCCGGTCTTCTTCGATGCCAGCCACCCCCGGAAGCACGGCCAGCGCCAATAGGTCCAGGGGGGTATCGGCGGCCAGGGTGATTGCCTGGTAATGGCGCGAGCTACGCTGCAGCTCGGTGACAGGGGCGTCGGCGAGCAATCGGCCCTCGGCCAGCACCAGCGCCCGTTGGCAGATGCAGGAGAATTCTTCGGGGTTGCGCGAGGCGACAATGACCGTCATGTCTTCGGTCAACGACTGGATGAGGGTGCCGACCTTCTGTTTTTGCAGGGTGTCCAGGCCCTCTGTGGGTTCATCGAGCAGCAGCAGCTTGGGGTCATGCAGGATGGCCTGGGCCAGCGCGACTTTGCGCCGGTGCCCTGGGGGGAGGGCTGCGACAGGTGAGTCAAGTACTCGCCAAAGTTCCAGGCGGGTGATGGCGCGATCAACCATCTTGCGCTTTTCCAGGCCACGGAGTCCGCGAACTTCGGCCATGAAACCCAGAAAGCTTTTTACCTTCATATTGCTGTGGCTGAGGGCGAATTCAGGCTGGTAGCCTATTATTTTTTTTGCCTGTATCGGATGGGTCGCGATATCTATGTCATGTATTTTTATATTGCCGGAAGTTGCGGGGATTGCGCCTGAGAGCAATTTGAGTAGTGTGCTTTTGCCAGCGCCATCGTGTCCGAACAACCCCAGGCATTCCCTAGGGCGGACACTGAATGTCATATTGTCGATGGCAATCGCTCGTCCCGTTTTTTTTGTTAGATTGGTTATTTCGATCATTAGGCTTTTCTGCTTGGTTGTTTGCCGGGGCATGCTGAATATGCAGGGGGCTCAATAAGCCTGTGTGTTCAGGTTGAGAATTGCCGAGGGTGGAAAATGAAAAGTATTGATCAAGTGTTTCAGGTGCGGCTTTGTTAAAAAATGGTACGTTCAATAGGGGCGCTTGGAAACGCTAAAGCACTTGAATAAGGTAAGTCCTACATGTGCCTCAATCACTCGCTGAAACAATTGCGTTGTTTTTGCAGGATTGTTGATTTTGATTTGAAAAATGGCGTGTATATGAAGTACTACGGTAATGGAGTCCGACACTCATGATGCTTCTACGTACTCTTGTTCTTGAACACTCTGGTCATGATTCCCCCGTTAACGGTGCATTGCTCTGTTGTTTTGCGATACCGCAAATTGCTTCCAACTTTCTTGTCTACAGTCTGGACGAGGAGGTCGAACCCGGAAGCTCTCGGGTCTACATCGCCGCGTTGCGCAAAAAGTCCGAGCGGTATTTTCTTGGAAGCATCGAGTCCAAGGAGAGCCTGCAACTGGCAATGAGCGTCCTCAAGCAAATCATCACCCTTGCCACGGCATCTGGGGGCAATGCCGCCGGGCCCCAGGTGCCTTATCATTTCATTGACCTGAAGGGCAGCAAGCTACCGACGGCCCGACCGGAGGATCACCACTCGCTGATGATCAAGAAGGCATTGGTGATGAAGGTGATCACCCTGGGCACTTCAGTCATTGGTCTGCCCGCGATAGAGAGCACCGAGTTGATTGTGCCGTCTATTCGCTTCTCGTCAAAAATGGTATCGCCACCGGGTACGGCAAATCGTGAGGATATGACGCAGGAGCCCCATGAGGAGCCAGTGGTCGTCTTGCCTGAGCCATTGCCTCCACCGCCGAAGGAACCGGAGGCACAGGAGGTATCTGCACCGCAGGCCCCGGAGCCGCAGCCGGTTGCACCGCCCGCAGTCGTCCCGCCAGTCGTGGCGGCGGATCAGTCGTCCCTGCATGAAGTAGACACCACGCTGACCAATCTTGCCCGTGTGGCGCATGAGTTGACGCAACAGAAACGCGCAGTGCTCCAGCAGCAGGAGGCGCTTGAACTGCAAAGGGACCAGCTACTACGGGAAAAGGCCACATTGGAGCAGGCCAATCAACAGTTGGCCGCGCAGGAGCTTGCTTTGCAGCAGCGAGCCGAAGCGTTGAATAGCCGGGAGGAGCACCTGGCCCGGGATGCGCAGTTGCAGCAGGCAGAACAACGCCGCCTGGAGGGCTGGGCTCAACAGATGGAAGATGAGTCGTTCAGGCTACAGGCGCAGGACCGGGCATCCCAGCAACAGGCTGAGCAACTGGCGACCGGGCTGGGGCAGTTGTCGGGCTTCAGGGGCGACTTGAAGGCACTGCTTTATCGCCTGGATGGCACCCTGTTTCCTGTGGAAAATGTTGAGCAGCAATCCAGTAAATTGCTTGGTGCCGATTGACCGGGGAATCAGGCCTGGCTACTTTCTGGCGTTCATTTATCATCAGACCCGGCCGATTGCCGTCAGGCAGCCAATGCATCCTTGGCTGATGCAGAGGGGGTTTGAACCAATGGATATTTCCTGGGGATGTGACGCTTTTGAGTACCAAGCTGATTACCAAAGAAGGTCATGAGGCACTGAAAAAAGAGCTCGATTACCTGTGGCGAGAAAAACGTCCTGATACAACGCGCAAGGTGACGTGGGCTGCTTCGCTGGGAGACCGCAGCGAGAACGCCGACTACCAGTACAACAAGAAGCTGCTGCGTGAAATCGATCGCCGGGTGCGTTACCTGCGCAAGCGCCTGGAAGATATGCGGGTGGTGGAGTACATGCCCGAGCAGGAGGGCAAGGTATTTTTCGGCGCCTGGGTGGATATCGAGAACGAGCAGGGCGAGACCAAGCGTTTTCGCATCGTGGGTTATGACGAGATTTATGAGCGCATGGACTACATCTCCATCGACTCCCCCATGGCCAGGGCCTTGCTGCGCAAAGAAGTGGATGATGAGGCCATTGTGCAGACGCCAAATGGCGAAATGTGCTGGTGGATCACAGGTATCGAATACATCAAGTAACTGTGAGTGGCCCGCTCCCCAAGGAGGAAGCGGGCCATTTTTGTTTCAGCCTTCGCGCAGTACCGCCAGTGGGCTGGCGTTCAACGCGCGGCGTGTACCGAACACTCCGGCACCACCGATCAGCACTGCACCGATCACTGGCAGCACCAGCAGCCATGGGTGAGGGTGCCAGACCAGGTCGAATGCGTAGCGATACAGCACCAGGGTCACTAGCTCGGTACCCAGTGCCGCCAGCAACCCGCTGACCGCGCCCAGCAGCCCGAACTCGATACGCCGGGCCTTGACCAGCAACTTGCGCTCCGCACCCAGGGCGCGCAACAAGGCGCCCTGGCGGATGCGTTCGTCCAGGGTGGCCTGCAGGCCGGAGAACAGCACCGCCATGCCAGCCGCGAGGACAAACAGCAGCACGTATTCCACGGCCAGCGTGACCTGGGCCAGGATGCTGCGCAGTTGGGCCAGCAGCGCCTCGACCTGCAGGATGGTCACGGCCGGGAAGGCCCGGGACAGGTCGACGATCTGCTGGTCATGGCCGGCGGCCAGATAGAAGCTGGTCAGGTACGTGGCCGGCAGGTCCTTCAGGGTGCCAGGCTGGAAGATCATGAAGAAGTTGGGTTGGAAATTGTCCCAGTTGATCTCCCGCAGGCTGGTGACCCGGGCTTCACGGTTTTCCCCGCCAACGGTAAAGATCAGATGGTCGTTGAGCTTGAGCTTGAGGCTTTCGGCGACCTTGGCTTCGACCGAGACCCCCGGTATTTCATCGCTCGGCTGATCCGCCCACCAGGTGCCCGATGTCAGGGTATTGCCAGGGGGCAGGTTGGCCGCCCAGGTCAGGCTCAGGTCTCGCTGTATCGCCCGATCGCCACTGGAGTCCTTGCTGACAATTTCCTGCACCGGTTCGCCGTTGATGCTGATCAGGCGTCCCGGCACCACCGGATACAAGGGCGCGGCCTGTGCCTGCAGTTCAAGCAGGCGGGCACCGAAGGCGTCCTTGTCGGCTGGCAGGATGTTAAGCGCGAAATAGTTGGGGGCATCCTTGGGCAGTTGGTTCTGCCAGGTGTCCAGCAACTCGCCACGCAGCAGGGCGATCAAACCCATCGACAGCAGGATCAGGCCGAACGCCAGGGACTGGCCCGCCGCCGCCAGCGGGTGGCGCAACAGTTGGCCCAACCCCAGGCGCCAGGGCAGGGCAGCACGCGCCAGCAGGCGGCGCAGGCTTTGCAAGAGCAACAGCAGCAGGCCACCGAGGAGCAGCGCGGCGATCACCCCGCCGCCCAGCAGGGCGAAGGTCAGCACCAGATCCAGGCTCAGGCGCCACATGATCAGGCCCAGGGCAAACAGCGCCGCGCCATACACCATCCAGGTGCTGGAGGGGATCGGCAGCAAGTCGCGTCGCAGCACCCGCAACGGCGGCACTCGGCCCAGGGCTGCCAGAGGGGGCAGGGCAAAGCCGGCCAGGGCCACCAGGCCGGTACCGATGCCGGCGACGGCCGGCAGCAATCCGCCGGGTGGCACGTCTGCCGGCAACAGGTCGTTCAACAGGTAAAACAGGCCCAGTTGGGCGAACCAGCCCAGAGCTGCACCGGCGAGGCTGGCCAGCAAGCCCAGGACGGTCAGTTGCAGGCTGAACAGCAGCATGGTTTCCCTTCGCGACAGACCCAGGCAGCGCAGCAGCGCACTGGCGTCGAAGCGGCGGCTGGCAAAGCGGTTGGCCGACAGGGCCACGGCGACGCCGGAGAGCAACACGGCGACCAGACTGGCCATGTTCAGGTAGCGCTCGGCCTTGCCCAGGGCACCACCGATCTGCTGGTTGCCGTCCCGCGCATCCTGCAGGCGCTGGTTGGCGGCCAGTCCCGGGGTGATCTGGTCTCGGTAGGTTTGCAGCGCGATACTGGCTGGCGGCGCACGCCACAACTCGCGGTAGCTGACCCGGCTTCCCGGCTGCACCACGCCGGTGGCCTCAAGGTCGGCCAGGTTGATCATCACCCGCGGGGTGAGGCTGTAGAGATTGCCGGCCCGATCCGGCTCATAGGTGAGTACGCGGGCCAGGCGCAGGGTCTTCAGGCCGACGTCGATACTGTCGCCGACTTTCAGGTCCAGTGCGGTCAGCAGGCGGGCCTCGACCCAGGCTTCGCCGGATTTCGGCCCGCCGCCCGGGGTGTCTTCGGCGAACGGTTCGGCCGCGCTTTTCAACTGGCCGCGCAGCGGGTACTGCTCGTTGACCGCCTTGATGCTCGATAACTGAATACCGTTGTCGGTGGCGATGACGCTGGAAAACTCCACCACCCTGGCATGTGCCAGGCCCAGTTGCGTGCCACTGGTTATCTGCTCGGGCCGGGCCGGGGAACTGCCCTCCAGCACCAGGTCGGCGCCAAGGAACTCGGTGGCGCGCAACAGCATCGCGCCGTTGAGTCGTGCGCCGAAGTAGCCGATGGCCGTGCTGGCGGCTACGGCCACCAGCAGGGCGAAGAATAGGACGCGCAACTCACCGGCGCGGGCATCGCGCAGCAATTGGCGCAGGGCAAGGCTGAACAGGCGCAACAGCGGCAAACGTGCCATCAAGGCTCCAGGGGCTCGACCATCTGGCCGGCTTCAAGGCGGATCAGGCGTCGGCAGCGATGGGCCAGCCGCTCGTCGTGGGTCACCAGCACCAGAGTGGTGCCGTTCTCTTTGTTGAGCTCGAACAGCAGGTCGCTGATGCGCTCGCCGGTGTGGCTGTCGAGGTTGCCGGTGGGTTCATCGGCAAACAGTACGTCCGGCTCGGCGGCGAATGCGCGGGCAATGGCCACTCGTTGTTGCTCGCCACCGGAGAGCTGGCGGGGCGAGTGAGTCAGGCGCTGGCCCAGGCCGACCCGTTCGAGCAAGTGCCGGGCGCGTTCGCGGGCGTCTTTGCGACCGTCCAGCTCCAGGGGCAGCATGACGTTTTCCAGGGCATTGAGGCTGTCGAGCAATTGGAATGACTGGAACACAAAGCCGACGTGTTCGGCGCGGATGCGCGCCCGTTGATCTTCGTCCAGGACACTCAGGGCCTGGCCGGCGAGGGTGACTTCACCGCTGCTGGGCAGGTCGAGCCCGGCCAGCAGGCCAAGGAGCGTGGATTTTCCCGAGCCGGAGCTGCCGACGATAGCCAGGCTATCGCCCTTGTTCAGTTCCAGGCTCAGTTCGTGCAGGATGGTCAGTTCACCTTCCGCGCTGGGAACCACTTTGCTAAGGTTCTGCGCGGTGAGAATGCATGCGCCCATGGAGAATCCGATGCGAATATGGTTTTTGAGTGCTGGCCTGGCCCTGATGTGCATGGCCCAGAACGCAGCGGCGGGTACTGTCCTGATCGTTGGCGATAGTATCAGTGCCGGTTTCGGCCTGGATACCAGCAAAGGGTGGGTGGCACTGCTGGAGCAACGGCTCAAGCAGGAGGGGTTCGACGATAAAGTGGTCAACGCCTCCATCAGCGGCGACACCAGTGCCGGAGGCTTGGCGCGGCTGCCGGCGGCGCTTGCAGAGCATAAGCCGGACGTGGTGGTGATCGAGTTGGGCGGCAACGACGGCTTGCGTGGACAGCCCCCGGCACAATTGCAACAAAATCTTGCGTCGATGATCGACCAGTCCAAGGCCGGTGGCGCCAAGGTGTTGCTGCTGGGGATGCAGTTGCCACCCAATTATGGCCCGCGCTACACCACGGCATTTGCCGAAGTCTATGGCGTGCTGGCCAAGGAAAAAAACGTTCCCCTGGTACCGTTTTTTCTTGAAGGGGTGGGGGGGCATCCGGAGATGATGCAGGCGGATCAACTGCACCCGGCAGTCGGCGCCCAGGCCAAGTTGCTGGAAAATGTCTGGCCGACGCTAAAACCGCTGTTATGACGCTTTTCTAGCAGCGGTCTTTCGGCTAAGGTGGCGCCCCCGATTTGGAGCCCCCGATGTCGTCGCGTCCTGCCTGGTCCCTATTTGCCTACCAACTGATCGAGCCTGACGAGCAGCTGGATCTGTTCGCCTGCCAGGAAGTGAAGGTGCACCTGGTCACGCGTCAGCTGGAGCTGGGCGGCACGATCGACCGTACGCTCTGCGGCACATTGCTGCCGGCCCAGCCCCGCTGGTCTTCGGTGGATCGCTCGATCTTCCAGGACCAGCGCCTGTGCCCCTTGTGCCGGGCGATTCTCGAATCGCAAAAGCGTGGCACACCGCCTATCTGGCCCGAACTGCGCTTCGAGCTTTAAGGGCTGCTACACGCTACAATCGCCATTTACCCCCGTCGATCTGCGAAGGATTTTCCGGATGTTGTCGCGTCTGCCTGTCGTCACCCGTTGCCTGTCTCTCGCTGCCTTATGTGCAGCCGGTCCTGTTGCGGCTCTGCAACTGCCCCTGCCACCGCCGGGTGAAGACATTGTCGGCGAGGTCCAGGTGATCAAGGCCAAGTACGAAGACACCTTTGCCGACCTGGGCGTGACTTACGACCTGGGCTATTCGGAGATGGTCGCGGCCAACCCTGGCGTGGATGCCTGGCTACCGGGCACCGGCGCGGAGATTGTGCTGCCGACCCGTTTCATCCTGCCGCCGGGACCCCGCGAAGGCATCGTGATCAACCTCGCCGAGTACCGTCTGTACTACTACCCCAAGGGCCAGGACGTGGTGTACACCTTCCCGCTGGGGATCGGTCGCGAGGGTTGGGGTTCGCCGATTGCCCACACCAGCATCATTGCCAAGACACCCAACCCGACCTGGACTCCTCCTGCGTCGATCAAGGCCGAACACGCAGCAGACGGTGACCCGCTGCCCAACGTAGTGCCGGCAGGTCCGGACAATCCCCTGGGGCCATTCAAGTTTACCCTGGGCACGCCGGGCTACCTGATTCATGGCTCCAACAAGAAGTTCGGTATCGGTACCCGTACCAGTCATGGTTGCTTCCGCATGTTCAACAACAACGTGCTGGAGATGGCCAAGATGGTTCCGGTGGGCACGTCGGTGCGGATCATCAATGACGCCTACAAATTCGGCATCAGCGGCGGCAAGGTCTATCTGGAGGCGCATGCGCCGTTGAACGACGATGGCACGCCGTCGGTGGTCGACAAGCACACGGCAGTCATCAATGCGATGCTCAAGCGCGAAGACCTGGCCAATAACCTGCGGGTCGATTGGGATCAAGTGCGTGATGTGGTGGCGGCCGAAGATGGTTTGCCGGCGCAAATTGGCGAACCGGGCGCGGCGCCGATGGTCAGCAGCATGCCGGTCGATCTGCAGCAGTAACGCCTGTCTCCCATCGAAGCCCGCCACGGATTGCCCCTGGCGGGTTTTTTATTGCCTGGGATCCGTAGCCGAATCCCAGGCAATAAAAAGCCGATCCAAAATGGATCGGCTAGATAACAACCCCGAAGGATTATTACTTGCGGCTAGCTTTTTCAAGCATGCGCAGAGCGCGCTCGTTAGCTTCGTCAGCAGTCTGTTGTGCTTTTTGAGCAGCAGCCAGAGCTTCATCAGCTTTACGGTAGGCTTCGTCTGCACGAGCCTGGGAGCGAGCTGCTGCGTCTTCAGTTGCAGTCAGACGAGCTTCGGTTTCTTTGGAGACGCTGCTGCAACCGGTAGCCAGAACTGCGGCCAGAGCCAGAGCAGAGAATTTCAGAACGTTGTTCATCGTGTTCCCCTTCAAGGACTTTCTAATTAATGGCTAATTTCTCAGAGTGAGCTAATAGCCGGCGTACATACTACCCATTACTTGTAGTAAGTAAACTGACGTAGCGCAAGAAGCAAAAAAAATTCTTGTGCTGAATCTGTTTTGGCTAATCTTTAGAGGGTCTGTATAAAAAATATCCAGTTTTTGACGCTTGGTCAAAGATTGGATCCAGGCTGAAAGCGCCGCCTGGCAAGTGTTAAACGTTGTAAGCCGATGTCAATTTATATATCTGCCCTCATACTATTGTTCAGATTGTCCCGGGGTTGCCGGGCATCTTTCGCGCATGTAGAGGTGACTTTAAAAGCGCTGGTTCGTCTCACGCTTCAACTGCCGGCAATGTTCAGGCTATCGACCACAGGATGTTCGATCAGCCCTTTCTATGTTCGCGAGCCAAATGGATGACGAGTGTCCCTTGAGCAATGACAGGATTGGTGCCTACTATTCCTGCGTGCGGGGCGTGAGTGCTGTAGGGCTTTTCTCGTTGTCGAAACCGGCACGGGGTGGCGTAGATGTTCCTTCGCCGGAAAAACATCGGTAAGGTAGGGGTCAGAAACCAAGACCCGCGAGGAGTAGTGATGAGCGAGGCGTTGTCCATCCACCATGACCAGGCTGGTCATCAGTTCGAGACCAATGTGGACGGTCATCGTGCCTATCTGACCTACATGGACCTGGGGAAGCAGACCCTGGATATTTACCGCACGTTTGTGCCCAATGCCCTGCGTGGGCGCGGCATTGCCGCTGCGCTGACCGAAGAAGCGCTGCAATACGCCGAGAGCATGGGCTACACGGTGATTCCGTCCTGCTCCTACGTCGAGCGCTACATGGAGCGCCACCAGCGCCATGCCGCGAAGCTGTGAAAGCAAACAGGCAGGCATAAAAAAACGCCGGGCTTAGCCCGGCGTTTTTGTGTGCGTCAGGTACGTTTGCGCTTGGGCAATACGTCCTTGAGCTTGGCGTGCATGCTGCGCAGGGTGGTCTCGGTGGCGGACCAGTCGATGCAGGCGTCGGTGATCGAGACGCCGTATTGCAGGTCGGCCAGATCCTTTGGAATCGCCTGGCAGCCCCAGTTCAGGTGGCTTTCGACCATAAGGCCGATAATCGACTGGTTGCCTTCCAGGATCTGGTTGGCCACGTTCTCCATCACCAGCGGTTGCAGGGCCGGATCCTTGTTGGAGTTGGCGTGACTGCAATCGACCATGATGTTCGGCTTGATCTTCGCCTTGGTCAGTGCCTGTTCGCACAGGGCCACGCTGACCGAATCATAGTTGGGCTTGCCATTGCCGCCACGCAGGACCACGTGGCCATAGGCGTTGCCCTTGGTGGTGACGATGGACACGCCACCTTCCTGGTTGATCCCCAGGAAACGGTGTGGGCTGGAAACCGACTGCAGGGCGTTGATCGCCACGGTCAGGCCGCCATCGGTACCGTTCTTGAAACCCACGGCCGAGGACAGGCCGGAGGCCATTTCGCGGTGGGTTTGCGATTCGGTAGTGCGCGCGCCGATCGCCGACCAACTGATCAGGTCCTGCAGGTATTGCGGGGAAATCGGGTCCAGGGCTTCGGTGGCCGTTGGCAGGCCCATTTCAGCCAGGTCCAGCAGCAGCTTGCGGCCGATATGCAAACCATCCTGGATCTTGAACGAGTCGTCCAGGTACGGATCGTTGATCAGACCTTTCCAGCCCACGGTAGTGCGCGGCTTCTCGAAGTACACGCGCATCACCAGGTACAGGGTGTCGGATACTTCCGCAGCCAGCACTTTGAGGCGTTCGGCGTACTCGTGGGCAGCCTTGAGGTCGTGGATCGAGCAGGGCCCGATCACCACGAACAGGCGGTGGTCAGTGCCGTCGAGGATGTCACGAATGACTTCGCGGCCCTTGGTGACGGTCTGCAATGCAGCGTCGCTCAGAGGGATTTCGCGCTTGAGCTGATCGGGCGTGATCAGGGTCTCGTTGGATTCGACGTTTAGGTCGTTGATCGGTAAATCAGCCATCGTGTTACTCGTCAGGGTCACGGGTGCCGGCCGCCAGCGAACCCCGTGCGGCGGAGCACAGCATGATTTAAATGCAGCGGGGAGCCGAACCTTAGCGCGTACAAGCCGGCTCGACAATGGGCAATTGCGCGCGGTGTCGTGCGGCCTGATAGTGTGTTGCCTGGTTAAAGGGTGTGGTGCAGATCGAGTGAAAGCGTTTGAATTGACGGATTTGGATATCGACCAGCAGTTGCTGGCGTTGCCGGGTGCTTCGCTGCTGGTGTTTACCAGTGTCGGCTGTTCCAGTTGCCGCTGGGCGCGCCAGCAGTTGCCCGGCTGGGAGCTGCCGGTTGCGCGCATCTGCTGGATCGACGCCGGGCACAATGGCGGCGCGGTGCAGCGCTACGGGATCTTTCATTTGCCGGCGCTGTTTGTGGTGTGCGAGGGTCAGTTCCACGGCGCATTGCAGACGGGTCTGAATGCCGGCGACCTACGTGAGGCTATAGAAGAAGCGCTCAAACGAGAACCAGAGGAGTTGCCATGACGAGTGCAGTTGAGCCAGGGCCACGCATTGGGATTATCGGTACCGGTGCCATTGGTGGTTTTTACGGGTTGATGCTGGCGCGCGCCGGTTTCGATGTGCATTTCCTGCTGCGCAGTGAATTTGCGGCGGTCAGTGAGCGTGGCTTGCAGCTCAATAGTGCGGTGCATGGCGCCTTGCGCCTGCACCCGGTCAAGGCCTATGCCAGCGCGGCCGACATGCCGCCTTGCGACTGGCTGCTGGTGGGCACCAAGACCACCGGTAACGTTGAACTGGCGCCCACCATTGCCCAGGTCGCGGCGCCCGATGCCAAGGTTGTATTGCTGCAAAACGGCCTCGCCGTCGAGGACGGCCTGCGCGAGTATCTGCCCGAGTCCCTGCACCTGCTTGGCGGGCTTTGTTATATCTGCGTGCACCGTTCCGGGCCGGGGATCGTCGAGCACCAGGCCATGGGCCGGGTCAGTCTTGGCTATCACAGCGGCACTGCCATGGCTGATGCTGCACGCCGCCAGGCGATTGTCGAAGAGGGCGCCGGGCTGTTCCGCCACGCCGGGATCGACGCCCAGGCCATGCCCGACCTGGATCAGGCACGCTGGCATAAGTTGGTGTGGAATGTGCCGTACAACGGCCTGTCGGTGCTGCTCGGTGCCAATACCTCGCAGTTGATGGCCGACGAATCCAGCCGGGAATTGATCCAGGGCCTGATGGCCGAAGTAGTGCAGGGCGCCCAGGCGTGCGGCCATGAGATCGCGCCCGGCTACCCCGAGCAGATGTTCAGCATGACCGAGCGTTTGACGGATTACTGGCCCAGCATGTATCACGATCATCTGCACCGGCGACCCCTGGAACTGGCCGCGATCTACGCTCGCCCGCTGGCTGCTGCCAGGGCCGCGGGCTGCGAGTTGCCGCGGATGCAGGCGTTGTACCAGGCCTTGAGTTTTATTGATCGACGCAACGACTGAGGAACACACATGGCCAAAGGGATGAGCGACAAACTGGTGCTGGCGATTTCCTCGCGCGCCCTGTTCGACCTGGGTGAAAGCCATAAGGTTTATCTGGCCCAGGGCGTCGAGGCCTACCGCAAATATCAGATCGACCACGAGGAAGAAATCCTCGAGCCGGGGGATGCCTTCCCCTTGGTCAAGAAACTCCTGACCCTGAATGCCAGCCTCGGCCGCGCGCGGGTCGAGGTGGTGCTGGTGTCGCGCAACAGCGCCGACACCGGTTTGCGTGTGTTCAATTCGATCCAGCACTACGGCCTGGATATTTCCCGCGCCGCCTTTGTCGGTGGGCGTAACCCCCACCCTTATCTGGCGGCGTTTGGCAGCCACCTGTTCCTCTCGACCCACGCCGAAGATGTGCGCAGCGCGCTGGATGCCGGTTTTGCGGCGGCGACCATTTTGTCCGGCGGCGCCCGTCGGGCTTCCAGCGCTGAGTTGCGGATTGCCTTCGACGGTGACGCGGTACTGTTTTCCGACGAGTCAGAGCGCGTCTACCAAAGCGGCGGCCTGGAAGCGTTCCAGGCCAGCGAGCGGCAAGCGGCCCGCGAGCCGTTGCGCGGTGGGCCATTCAAGGGCTTCCTGGCGGCCCTCAATCTGCTGCAGCGCGAGTTCCCCGATGAGTCTTGCCCGATCCGCACCGCGCTGGTGACGGCGCGTTCGGCACCGTCCCATGAGCGAGTGATCCGCACCTTGCGTGAGTGGGATATCCGCCTGGACGAGTCGCTGTTTCTTGGCGGCCTGGAAAAATCGGCGTTCCTTGAAGCGTTCGCCGCCGACGTGTTTTTTGACGATCAGGCCGGCCATTGCGAGAAAGCCAGGGAGGTGGTGGCCACCGGGCATGTGCCCCATGGCGTGAGCAATGAGCCGAAAGTCCAGGTCGAGAGCTAAGTTCATCGCAGTCGCGGAGGCGCTGCTAAGCTGAAACAATCCCCGCCATCCTGGCAGTCCAGGAGGTTCTATGATTCGGTCGATGTTGTATGCCTCAGACCTGGGTGTATATGCGCCTTACGTGATGCAACATGCGCTGGCGATGGCGCGCACATTCAAGGCGGAGCTGTATGTGATTCATGTGGTGGAGCCGATCGGGCTGTTCGCAGAATCGGTGCTGCAAACCTATCTTGATGAACAGGCCCTGAGCGAATGGCAGAGCCAGGGCCTCAATACAGTGATGGCAAACATCGAACAGCGGGTGCTGGACAGTTTTCGTGAAGAGTTGCAGGACGGTGAGCAGGACTTGCAGGTGATTCGTTCGGTGCGGGTGATCCAGGGGGATCCCGCCCAAGTGATTCTCGACCAGGCGCAGAAACTCTCGGTGGATTTGTTGATCGTAGGGAGTCATAGCCAGGGCGCAGGAGCTGCGACCCCGTTGGGGCGTACGGCGGCGCGGGTGTTGCAGTTGTCCCAGGTGCCGGTCTATCTGGTGCCTTTGCTGCAACGTCGACGCAGTGATGATGTGTGATGGGGTGTAAACGATAAAAAGTTCTAGATTTATCAATCCAACCTTTAATATAGTTATATACCGTCGCTGATATCCGTGGCGTCTATCTGCTTTGAGGGACACATATGAAGCTTCAACAACTGCGCTACATCTGGGAAGTGGCGCACCACGACCTCAACGTTTCCGCCACGGCTCAAAGCCTCTACACCTCGCAACCGGGTATTAGTAAGCAAATCCGCCTGCTTGAAGACGAATTGGGCGTCGAAGTGTTCGCCCGCAGCGGCAAGCACCTGACCCGCGTCACGCCTGCCGGTGAGCGCATCATTACCACTGCCGGCGAAATCCTGCGCAAGGTAGAAAGCATCAAGCAGATCGCCCAGGAATTCTCCAACGAGAAAAAAGGCACCCTGTCGATCGCCACCACCCACACCCAGGCCCGTTATGCGCTGCCGCCGGTGATCAGCTCGTTCATCAAGCAGTACCCGGACGTGGCCTTGCACATGCACCAGGGTTCGCCGATGCAGATCGCTGAGATGGCAGCTGACGGCACCGTCGACTTCGCCATCGCCACCGAAGCCCTGGAGCTGTTCGGCGACCTGGTGATGATGCCGTGCTATCGCTGGAACCGTTGCGTCGTGGTACCCCAGGGCCACCCACTGGCCAAACTGCCGAAGCTGACCCTGGAAGCGCTGGCGGAATACCCGATTGTCACCTACGTGTTCGGCTTCACCGGCCGCTCCAAGCTCGACGAAGCCTTCAGCCATCGCGGCCTCACGCCCAAAGTGGTGTTTACCGCAGCTGACGCCGACGTGATCAAGACCTACGTGCGCCTGGGCCTGGGCGTCGGTATCGTGGCCAAGATGGCCGTCGATACCAAGCTCGACAGCGACCTGGTGGTACTGGATGCCAGCGAGTTGTTCGAGTCCAGCGTGACCAAGATCGGCTTCCGTCGTGGCACGTTCCTGCGTGGCTTCATGTGCGATTTCATCGAGAAGTTCGCCCCGCACCTGACCCGTGAAATCATGGCCAAGGCGATCCAGTGCCACAACAAGCAGGAACTGGAAGAGCTGTTCGACGGCATTGAACTGCCGGTTCACTGATCGGCCTAGCGGGCCTCGGTCACCACGAATTGTTGCCGGGCGCCCGCCACCGTAATCTCCACCTCATCTCCCTCGAACTTGCCCAGCAGGCTTTTGCCCAGCGGCGAGCGAGGGGTGATGACGGTCACCAATTGCCCCACCACATAGACTTTCAGGCCTGCCGCGTCCGGCGCCAGGAACAGCCATTGCTGGCGGCCGTCGTCATCTTCCAGGCCGAGCAGGGCGCCCACCTCGATACCCCGTTGTTCATCGTAGGGACGCAGGTTGAGGTTCTGGCACAGCGCCAGTGACTGCTTGATCTCCTCGACGCGTTTGGCTTGCCCGGCAGCCAGGTAAGACGCTTCCAGGCCCAGGGTGTCGTACTTGTTTTCGGCGATGTTTTCTTCGTGGGTTGCGGTTTCGTAGGCAGTTTGCGCGGCGCGTTGTGCCACATCCAGATCGGCGACGAGTTTTTCCAGGATCAACTGGAGGACGGCGTGTTTATTCATGGGCGGTTTTCGGCTCAATCACAAAATTGCAGGACGTTGGCCCGGCTCTTGTCGCTGGGGGCGTTCTGGTCCTGCTGGAGCCAGAACTGGCATTTGGGGTTGGACAGGTTGCGTGGGTTGTCCCGGGCCTGATCCAGCACCTGCTGCTGTTCCTGCTTGTGCAGGTTTTGTTGGTATTGCTCAAACATCCGGTTCGGTGGCTCGGGCGTCACGGCAGGTGGTTTGCCCAGTTGCTGCACGGCCTGGGTGACGGTGGCCACGGGTTGTTCAAGCAGGTAGCGCGAGGCCAGCCAGCCGGTCAGGGCGATGGCGACAAAGCCCAGCCACAGGCCCAGGGCCACGGCAATACTGAGTTTGAACATCGACAACGGGCGATCGGACATGGCGGCCTCCTGGCGGGCGTTTGCGGCGAGCTGGGGATTGTCGCATAGCCAGCGTGCAGAATAATCGCGATCAACCCTTCTGCATGGCGGCAATTATGCGGACAATCGAGCCTTTGACTGATGGAGCCCGGAATGAAAGCCCGCTGGGATATTTTTTGCAGCGTCGTCGATAACTACGGCGACATCGGCGTGACCTGGCGCCTGGCCCGGCAATTGGTGGCGGAACAGGGCTGTGCGGTGCGGTTGTGGGTCGATGACCTGCGGGCGTTCGAGCGCATGTGCCCTGAGGTTGATGTGCAGGCGGCGCAGCAGTGGCAGGAGGGCGTGGACGTGCGCCACTGGCCGGCGCACTGGCCCACCACGCCGGCGGCGGACGTGGTGATCGCCGCCTTTGCCTGCCAGTTGCCCCCGGACTACATGGAAGCCATGGCCGCTCGCGAGCGCACCCCGCTGTGGATGAACCTGGATTACCTGAGCGCCGAAGAGTGGGTGGTCGGTTGCCATGGCTTGCCGTCGGTCAAGTTCAAGGGCGTGCAAAAGTACTTCTTCTTTCCGGGATTCCGTCCCGGCACCGGGGGCTTGCTGCGTGAGGCCGGGTTGATCGAGCAGCGTCAGGCGTTTCAGCGTGATTCCCAGGCTCAGCAACAATTCCTACAGGGTTTGGGCGTTGTTCCTGTGGCGGGCGCACGATTGATCTCGCTGTTTGCCTACGAAAATGCCGGCCTGGCCAGTTGGCTAGAGGTGTTGGCGGCCGACGGGCAGCCCACCCATCTGCTGGTGCCGGAAGGGCGCATCCTTGGTGATGTGCAGCGCTGGCTGGGCGTCGAGGCGCTGGGCGTGGGGCAGGTACACCTGCGTGGCGCGCTGACGGTGCAGGTGCTGCCGTTCGTGCGCCAGGAGCAGTACGACCGCCTGTTGTGGTGCTGCGACTTCAATGCGGTGCGCGGCGAGGATTCCTTCGTCCGTGCGCAATGGGCCGGGCGCCCGCTGTTGTGGCATATCTACCGTCAGGATGAAGACATTCACCTGGACAAGCTCGATGCATTCCTTGAGCGCTACACCGAGGGCCTGTCACCCGTAGCCAAAGGTGCACTGATTGCCCTTTGGCAAGCCTGGAACACGGACGCTGACATGGCCGCCAACTGGAAAATGCTCCTTGAGCATTGGCCTGAGGTGACCGCACATGCCGAAAAATGGTGTCTGGAACAGGCCTTGCAGGCCGATCTTGCGACGGCGCTGGTACACTTTTATGAAAATTGGATATGATACGCGACCTTGATTTTTGTAAATCCCATCCAAATTTCGGATATTCGTAATGAAAACTGGTAAAGAACTGAAACCCGGTACAGTGATCCGTCTCGAAAACGACCCTTGGCTGGTTCAGAAAGCTGAGTTCACCAAGTCTGGTCGTAACAGCGCAATCATGAAGACCAAGCTGAAGAACCTGCTGACCGGTTACAAGACCGAGATCGTCTACAGCGCCGATGACAAACTGGATGACGTGATCCTCGACCGCAAAGAAGCGACCCTGTCGTTCATCAGCGGCGACACCTACACGTTCATGGATACTACCGACTACACCATGTACGAGCTGAACGCTGAAGATATCGAAGCTGTTCTGCCGTTCATCGAAGAAGGCATGGAAGACGTCTGCGAAGCCATTTTCTTCGAAGAGCGCCTGGTTTCCGTAGAGCTGCCGACCACCATCGTGCGTAAGGTCGCCTACACCGAAGGTTCCGCTCGCGGCGACACTTCGGGCAAAGTGATGAAGCCTGCCAAGCTGTCTAACGGTACCGAACTGCAAGTTGCTGATTTCATCGAAATCGACGACCTGATCGAAATCGACACCCGTGAAGGTGGTTCGTACAAAGGTCGCGCCAAGAAGTAATTCTGGTGTTACCAATAAAAAACCCGACCAAGAGTCGGGTTTTTTTATGCCTGTTTACCTGTCACACCGTGACATGCAAGCGCACATCCACATTGCCACGGGTAGCGTTGGAGTACGGGCAGACTTGATGTGCAGCGTCTACCAGGCTCTGTGCTTCATCTTGCGCCAGGCCGGGCAGGGATATGTGAAGGTCGATGTCCAGGCCAAAACCACCGGGAATCTGGCCGATGCCGACGTGGGCGGTGATCGAGGCATCATCGGGGATTTTGCGTTTGCTCTGGCTGGCGACGAATTTCAGGGCGCCGATAAAGCAGGCCGAATAGCCAGCAGCGAACAGTTGTTCCGGGTTGGTGGCCTGGCCGCCCGCGCCGCCCAGCTCTTTAGGGGTAGAGAGCTTGACATCGAGGATGCTGTCGCTGGAAACGGCACGACCATCTCGGCCGCCGGTGGCGGTGGCTACTGCGGTATAGAGGGTTTGCATCAGGGATTCCTCGCTGGTTTTTGCGCTAAATGTTTGCGCGCAAAGTAAGTGGCGAGATGAATGTATCGCGCAAATGTTTAGCGCGCAATATAAATTTTTGAAGTGATCGTGATCACCTTTTGGGGGCGGCTAGACGCTGGCCTGCAGATTCCTGCGCAGCTCCAGCAAGTCGGCTTGCAGCTTCTGCAGTTGCTCCATCTGCAAGCCGCTGGCGCCAAGGATGCAGGGAGGAACATCCATGGCCTTGTCCCGCAGTGCTCGGCCAGCCTCGGTCAACTCCACCACGACCACACGCTCATCGGCGCGGCTGCGGGTGCGGCTTAACAGGCCTTCGGCTTCCAGGCGCTTGAGCAGTGGGGTCAGTGAGCCCGGATCGGTGAGCAGGCGATTGCTGATTTCACCCACGGTCAAACCATCTTGTTCCCACAACACCATCATGGCCAAGTACTGCGGGTAGGTCAGGCCAAGGGCCTGCAGCAGGGGTTTGTAGGCCTTGGTCATCAACAACGAGGTGGAGTGCAGGGCGAAGCACAGTTGGTTGTCGAGGAGCAGGGCGTCGCAAGAGTGGGTCATGGCAGTGCCTTAAAGCGTATTTGATCTGGAATCTAGCGGCCAAATCTTTAACGCGCCAGACAATTCTGCAGGCGCAGTCAGCCCCAACCACTTTGCAACGCCAGATCCCACGGCGGGACGGGGCTGAAACGGCTCTTGAGGTACTCCAGCAGCAGACGGCTGCGAGCATTGGCTTGCTGTTCCAGGCGCAGGGCGTAGATGCCGGCGGTTTCTGCGGTCGGCAGGCCGTTTTCGCAGAATAACGGCACCAGTTCGCCGCGCACCAGGTACTCACTGGTCAGCCAGGTGGGCAGGTGAGCGATGCCCAGTCCGGCCAGAGCGCCCGATAGCAGGGCTTCGGCATTGTTGGCGCTCATGCGGATGCGCTGTGGGCGGTAAGTGTTCTTGCGACCATCCAGTTCAAAACGCCAGGCGAACATCGGCGCCAGACCTTCCCAGTCCAGGCCGTCGTGTTCGCTGAGTTGGCTGGGATGGGCCGGCGTGCCACGGTTTTTCAGGTAGGCCGGGCTGGCGCAGGCGATTCGCACGATGCTGGCCAAAGGCGTGGCGATCAGCCGTGTGTCGACGATATGTCCGGCCCGCAGCACCAGGTCGACCTTGCCCAGGTGCTCGCCCTGCATGTCGACAAAACTGTCGATCAGATGCAGGTGCACGTCCAGGCCCGGATAGACCGTCAGAAAGTCCGCGATTGCCGGTGCCAGGTGTCGCCGGCCAAAGGCGGCGGGCGCGTCCACGCGAATCAGGCCCTCGGGCGCATGGCTGAGTGATACCGCCTCGGCTCGCGCCAGTTGCAACTCCCGGACAATCCGCCGCGCCCGCTCGGCAAATGCCAGGCCGGCGGGGGTGGGCAGCACCGCGTGGGTACTGCGCAGGAACAGCTGGCTGCCCATGGCGCTTTCCAGGCTGTCGATCCGCCGGGCCACGGCCGAGGGCGTCAGCGGATGGCGCCGCGCCGCTGCGGAAAAGCTTCCGGCCTCCAGCACGTCGAGGAACAGGCCCAGTTGATCGGTCAAGGTCGTGGGGTTCATGGGGGATTCGCTTGTGCGGATTTGGCATAGCCATTGTGCGTTGCTGTGCGTTTCCATACCAGAGTGGACTGCGTAGCATGCAGGGCTTGAGACGGTGCAGGGGTACGGTTGTGGTGGATATGGCGATGTATGTGGTGCTGGGCATAGCCCTGGGTACCGTCGGCGGGCTGTTTGGCATTGGTGGCGGGCTGATCGCGATTCCGGTGCTGGGCGTCTTGTTTGGCCTGGATCAGCAAATCGCCCAAGGCACTGCGCTGGTGATGGTCGTGCCCAATGTGATGTTGGCGCTGTGGCGTTATCACCAGCGCAACCGCATTGAGCTGCGCCATGCCTTGCCGCTTGGCATCACGGGGTTTTGCTTTGCCTGGCTGGGTTCGATCTGGGCGGTAGGCATTGATGCGGGCGTGATGCGCATTGGTTTTATCGCATTTTTGGTGGCCCTGTCGGCGTACAACCTGGTGCGCATGGTCACCAGCAATGCGCCACCTTCGGCGCAGATGCGCTATTCCTGGCCGTGGCTGGGGGTATTGGGCGCGGCGTCGGGATCCATGGGGGGCCTGTTTGGTGTTGGCGGCGCGGTGGTTGCCACACCGGTGTTGACCAGCGTGTTCGGCACCACCCAGGTGGTTGCACAGGGCCTGTCCCTGGCACTGGCCTTGCCCAGCACCGGCGTCACCCTGGTGACTTATGCCTGGCACCAGGAAGTGGATTGGCTGATCGGCGTGCCCCTGGCGGTCGGCGGGCTGCTGAGTATCAGTTGGGGGGTGAAAATCGCCCACGCGTTGCCGGAGCGCCTGCTGCGCGGTTTGTTCTGCGGCTTCCTGGTGGTATGCGCGGTGATGTTGACCTTTAAAGTCTGAAGCCTTCGAGGATGTACTCGGCCAGGCACTCGGTGATGGGCGAGGTCATATTCGGGTTGCGCAGCAGGCGCAAGTTGACCGTGTGCAGTGGGCCGAAACCTTCGTCACTGCCGAGTATCCGCAGATCGTCGGTGACCAGGCTTTCCATCATCACCGTCACCGCCAGCCCCGCACCCACCACGGCCTGGATCGCCGCACCGTTGGAGCTGTGGTAGGCCAGGCGATACTCGCGCCCCACGGCCTCCAGCGAGGCGCGCGCCCATTGCGTGCAAAAGCTGTCCAGGCCGGCGATCGCCAGGGGCAGGGTCTCGTGTTCATCCACGCAGAAGCACGGTGACGCCACCCAGACCATGCGCTCGTTGCGCAGCTGTTCGCCGATTTCATTCCCCGGTTCACGGCTGACCACGGTCAACGCCAGGTCACGTCGCTGCATCAACACGGGCGTGCCTTCGCAGTGCATCTCAATCTGGATCAGCGGGTAGGCCTTGGAAAAGCGCTTGAGGATACCGGGCAGGTAGCGCATCACGTAGTCGTCCGGGGTGCCGATGCGCACCAGCCCGACCATATGCGGCTCGCGCAAGGTATTGAACACCTCGCTGTGCAGCTTCAGGATGCGCCGCGCATACCCCAGCAACACCTGGCCCTCGGGCGTAAGCCTGACCTGCCGGCCATCACGCTCGAACAACTTGCGCTGCAACACGTCCTCCTCCAGACGCTTCATTTGCATACTGACCGCCGATTGGGTGCGGTTGACCTTCTCGCCGGCGCGGGTGAAACCACCCTGGTCGGCGATGGCGACGAAGGTGCGCAGCACGTCGGTATCAATGCTCGGGTAGTTGTTCAATTGATCAATCTCTGAGATGTGTTGCATAAAAAACATTCGTTGGATTGATCATAGCCCCAGGCCCAGACTTTAGTCATCCCCACTGGAGGGCGAGATGATGAAGGGTCAAAGAGGTTATGTGTTGTTGGTGAAACGCCCGTTGGCCGGGGTGTTTCAAAGGGTTTGCCGTTGGTACGCCGTGCAGCGCGAGCGTCAGGTCCTGGCAGAAATGAGTGATGACTCACTCAAGGATATTGGCTTGACCCGGGCGGATGTCGAGCATGAACGCCACCGGTTTGTGTGGAATGACCCGTTGGGTAAATGACGGCCACCGCGCTACAGTCTGCGGGCGTAATCAGGAGATGCACATGCCCGCAGAACTGCGCTTTTCCCTCAAGCAAGCACGCCGCCTGGCACTGGCGGCCCAAGGCTTTTCCGGGCGCCAGCCGCCCGCACAGATCAAGGCAGCCCAGGTCAATCGTCTGATCGAGCGCCTGGGTGTGTTGCAGATCGACTCGGTCAATGCCGTGGTGCGCTCCCACTACCTGCCGCTGTTTTCCCGCCTGGGTCATTACTCGCCGTTGCTGCTGGAACAGGCGGCCTGGAGCCAGGGGCGCAAGCGTACGCTGTTCGAGTATTGGGGGCATGAGGCCTCGCTGCTGCCGATGGCGCTGTATCCGCTGATGCGCTGGCGCATGCAGCGGGCGTCCGAGGGGCAGGGGATCTATCAGCAGATGGCGCGTTTTGGGCGCGAGCAACAGGCGACCATCCGCCGCGTGCTGGCCATCGTCGAACAGCAGGGTGCGTTGGGGGCGGGCAGCCTGTCGACCCGTGAAGAGCGCGCCGGGCCGTGGTGGGACTGGAGTGATGAAAAGCAGGCCCTGGAATGGCTGTTTGCCGCAGGACTGGTGACGGTGGCCGGGCGCCGTGGTTTCGAGCGGCTGTACGACCTGCCGGAGCGGGTTATCCCGGCAGCGATTCTGCAACAGGCACCCTTGAGCGAGCACAGTGCCCAGCGTGGCCTGTTGCTGCATGCCGCGACGGCGCTGGGTATCGCCACGGAAAAGGACCTGCGCGATTATTTTCGCCTGACCCCGGCAGAGGGTCGTGGGCGCCTCGCCGACTTGGTCGAGGATGGGCAATTGCAGGTCTGCCAGGTCCAGGGTTGGAAACAGCCGGCGTATTGCCTGCCCGAGCCAACGGTCCCGCGCAAGGTGACAGCCAGCGCCTTGCTGTCGCCCTTCGATTCATTGATCTGGGAGCGTAGCCGTACCGAGCGCCTGTTCGACTTTCGCTATCGGCTGGAGATCTACACCCCGCAGGACAAGCGGGTGTACGGCTATTACGTGCTGCCGTTCCTGCACAACGAACGCATCGCCGCACGGGTGGACCTGCGCGCCGAGCGTGCCAATGCGCGGTTGGCAGTGCATGCCGTGCATGAGGAAGAGCCGGGGTTGGATGAGGCGGGGATGTTGGCGCTGGCGTTGAGCCTGCGGCAGATGGCGGATTGGCTGGGGTTGGAGCAGGTGCAGATCAATTGTCAGCGGCACAGCGCAGCCCGGTTGCGGGTGGCAATGCTGGCAATGGAGGCTGGCAGATAGGACGCTATCGCGGGCAAGCCCTGCTCCCACATTGACCGTGGTGGGAGCCCGGCTTGCTCGCGATAGCGTTGGTTCAGGCCACACCTGCCTAGCGTTTGACCTGCTTCAACGTCTCGGCAATCAGGAACGCCAGCTCCAGCGACTGATCGGCATTCATTCGCGGGTCGCAATGGGTGTGGTACCGGTCCGACAAGCCATCTTCGGTAATCGGCCGCGCACCGCCGATGCACTCGGTGACATTCTGCCCGGTCATTTCAATATGAATCCCGCCAGCATAAGTGCCTTCGGCTTCATGGACCTGGAAGAATTCCTTCACTTCACTGAGGATCTGCGCGAAGTCCCGGGTCTTGTAGCCGCTGCTGGCCTTGATGGTGTTGCCATGCATCGGGTCGCTGCTCCACAACACCTGCTTGCCTTCGCGCTGCACGGCGCGGATCAGGTTGGGCAGGTGGTCGCCGACCTTGTTGGCGCCCATGCGTGCGATCAGGTTCAGGCGGCCGGGGTCGTTGTCCGGGTTGAGAATGTCGATCAGGCGAAGCAGATCCTCGGGGTTCATGCTCGGGCCGACCTTGACCCCGATCGGGTTGTTCACCCCGCGCAGGAACTCGACGTGGGCACCATCGAGCTGGCGTGTACGGTCGCCGATCCACAGCATATGGGCCGAACAGTCGTAGTAGTCGTTGGTCAGGCTGTCACGACGCACAAAGGCTTGCTCGTAGTTGAGCAGCAGCGCTTCGTGGGCGGTGAAGAAACTGGTCTCGCGCAGTTGTGGCGAGCTGTCCATGCCGCAGGCGCGCATGAAGGCCAGGGTTTCGTCGATGCGGTTTGCCAGTTGGCTGTACTTGTCGGCCAGCGCAGAGTTGGCGATAAAGTCCAGGTTCCACTTGTGCACCTGGTGCAGGTCGGCAAAACCGCCCTGGGCGAAGGCTCGCAGCAGGTTCAGGGTCGCGGTGGACTGGTGGTAGGACTGCAACAGGCGGTCCGGATCCGGGACGCGGCTTTTCTCGTCGAAGCCAATACCGTTGACGATATCGCCACGGTAGGCGGGCAGGGTGATGCCGTCGATGGTTTCATCGTTGGCCGAGCGCGGCTTGGCGAACTGGCCGGCCATGCGCCCGACCTTGACCACCGGGCAGCCGGCGGCGAAGGTCATGACAATGGCCATCTGCAGCAGCACTTTGAAGGTGTCGCGGATTTTTGCAGCGGAGAACTCGGCAAAGCTCTCGGCGCAGTCGCCACCTTGCAGCAGGAATGCGCGACCCTGGGTCACTTCGGCAAACTGGCGGCGCAACTCCCTGGCTTCACCGGCGAATACCAGCGGCGGGTAACTGGCCAGGCTCTGCTCGACCTGCAGCAAGTGCGCGGCGTCAGGGTAGTGGGGTTGTTGCTGGATCGGCAGGGCGCGCCAGCTGTCGGGGCTCCAGGGTTGGCTCATCGTGAACTCGAATGAATGTCGGGAACGTGCATGTTATCAGCAATTAGTGCGTGACCTGCTGGCGCCGCTTGGCCGACAATCGCGCCTTTCCCGCTTGCTACCAGGCGGCTTGAACCCGTGCCCGGGCCCATTAGGAGATGAAATGACTGAGGAGCGCGTCGAGCGCCTGTTGGCTGAGGTCCACGATGACTTCGGCATGATCCGTGTGCTGGAAGTGGCCGATTACCGCTTTCTCGAGTTTGGCGATGCCATCGAGCAGAGCTGTGTGTTCACCGCCGATCCAAGCTGGCTGGAGTATGACTACACCCGTGCCATGTTGATTGGCGCCTTGTGCCACGAGCATCCCGAAAGTGCGCTGTTCCTTGGCCTGGGGGCGGGGACGCTGACCCAGGCCTGCCTCAAGTTCCTGCCCCTGGAAGATGTCGAAGCCATTGAACTGCGCCCGGATGTACCGCGCCTGGCCATCGAATACCTGGGGCTGGATGATGATCCGCGGCTGTACATCCGCGTGGGCGATGCGCTGGAGTTGCTGGAGACGGCGGAGCCGGCGGACCTGATTTTCGTCGACTTGTATACCGATGTGGGGCCGGGGGTTGGCCACCTGGCCTGGACCTTCCTGGAGAACTGCCAGAAGAAGCTCAACCCTGGTGGTTGGCTGGTGATCAATCAATGGGCCACCGATGATGGCAAGCCCCTGGGCGCTGCGTTGTTGCGTGGGCTTTATCATCGGCATTACTGGGAGCTGCCGGTGAAGGAGGGCAATGTGATCCTGATCGTGCCGGCGGACCTGGACCAGACGCTGGACCTGGCGGCGGTGTCTGCGCGGGCCGAGGCGCTGGCGCCGCGCCTGGGGTATTCGTTGCAGGCCTTGATCAAGGCGGTTCGGCCGGCGACTTAGTTGCCTGTACTGGCCGCATTGCGGCCTAGGTCTCTGCACATCTCTTTAGTGCTTCTCAGGTTTGTGTACATATCTGTTGCTGCGGGCATGCCGAGCCTAGGCGAGGCACCGAGTGGTGGCAAAAGCGCTTTGGTTATTTTCGCGCTTTTCGAAAGTGAGCCGCCGTCAGGGCGGAACCAATAGCCGCCGTTACCGCAGCAATGGCTATGTACACATACCGAGAAGAGAGTTGTGTAGAGACCTATGCTCATCGCGGGCAAGCCCACAGGTGTACGCAGTCAAATGGGACGGTGCGCCGATTCGACTTACTCACGATGAGGCCATCACTGCCTGCTCACAGCCCCTTGAATACCCCCGGCCGCTTCTCCAGCATCGCCCGCACCCCTTCCTTGGCATCCTCGCTGTTAAGCAGTTTTTCGACCAGCACCGGCAACCCGGCCGCCGCAGCGCTCTCGCCTTCATCCCGCGCCTGGCGCGCCGATGTCAACGTCGCCTGCACGCCCAGCGGTGCCTGGCTGGCAATCCGGTTGGCCAGGGTCAGTGCTCGAGGCAGCAGGTCCTCGCTGGCCATGACCTCTTGCACCAGTCCCAGTCTTAAAGCTTCATGGGCATCGAACTCATCGCCCGTCAGCAGCCAGCGCATGGCGTTGCCCCAGCCGGCGATCTGGTGCAGGCGCAGGGTGGCACCACCAAAAGGAAAGATCCCGCGCTGCACTTCCATCTGCGCAAAGCGCGTATTGCTGGCACACAGGTTGATATCTGCCGCGAGCATCAATTCGATACCGATGGTCAGGCAATAGCCCTGTGCGGCAACGATCACCGGCTTGCTGACCCTGGGCCCGGCGAACACGCCCCACGGGTCGCAACCTCCCAGCGGCGGCTGCCAGCCTTGGGCCATGGTGTGGGCGACGTTGATCAGGTCCAGTCCGGCGGTGAAATGCTCGCCATGCCCGAACACCACGGCCACCCGCGCTTCTTCATTACGATCGAATTCGCCATAGGCCAGGCTCAGTTCGTTGAGCAGATCGAGGTCAAAGGCGTTGCGCTTGGCTACCCGATCGAGCCCCAGCAGCAGGACATGCCCTTGTAGTTCACGGCTGACGCGGCTGCTACTGGCTTGACTCATGGGGGCATCCTCGGGCGCGAAAGGCAGTTTCGGACCGAAGGGCCCACTGCAAAAGGTGAAGCGTTTAAGCGCAATGACCAACGGGGCCGGGCCTTTGAAAAATAGACGTTCCTGCGAAGATGCGCAAAGCCAGTGACACAGAGCAGTGGAATGGCCTTTTCCGATAAAAAAAGCTCCCTTTTTCAGGGATTTCCGGTATAGTGCGCGCCGGCCTTTAACCGGGCCGCGTTTAGGTAGCGCAATTCCCCGAAGTCAGCTTCGGCTGCACGTCCGCACAGCGGACTCTCCCTTGACGAATCTTTTTCATTCATTCGTTTTCGCAAATCCCCGCCGACAAAGCAGCCAGGGCGACTCTTGAGTCTCAACACGGCATGCGCAGCTTTGGAGCATGGGTCTTTGCGGATGCACTTAGAGGCAGACCCATGACCCAGGAAACCGGCGGCTTCGCCGCTTTTAATCTTAACCCGAACATTCTTGCTGCCGTCATTGCGACCGGCTACGAAGAACCTTCGGCTATTCAGCAGCAATCGATCCCGATCATCATGGCCGGCCAAGACATGATTGGCCAGGCGCAAACCGGTACCGGTAAAACCGCCGCGTTCGCCCTGCCAATCCTGCACTGCATCGATCCTGCCAAGCGCGAGCCGCAAGCCCTGATCCTGGCGCCAACCCGTGAGTTGGCGCTGCAAGTAGCAACCGCTTTCGAAACCTACGCCAAGCAAATGCCGGGCGTTACCGTTGTGGCCGTTTACGGCGGCGCGCCTATGGGCCCACAACTGAAAGCAATCCGTAATGGCGCACAGATTGTTGTCGCCACGCCGGGCCGTCTGTGCGACCACCTGCGTCGTGACGAAAAAGTCCTGTCGACCGTGAACCACCTGGTTCTCGACGAAGCTGACGAAATGTTGAAGCTGGGCTTTATGGATGACCTGGAAGTCATCTTCAAGGCGCTGCCACCGACCCGTCAGACCGTACTGTTCTCGGCTACCCTGCCACAGTCGATCCGTGCCATTGCCGAACGCCATCTGCGCGATCCGCAACACGTGAAGATCCAGACCAAGACCCAGACCGTTACCGCGATCGAACAGGCTCACCTGTTGGTTCACGCTGACCAGAAGACCTCGGCTGTATTGAGCCTGCTGGAAGTCGAAGATTTCGACGCCCTGATCATGTTCGTGCGCACCAAGCAAGCGACCCTGGACCTGGCCAGTGCCCTGGAAGCCAAAGGCTACAAAGCCGCTGCGCTGAACGGTGACATTGCCCAGAACCAACGTGAGCGCGTCATCGACTCTCTCAAGGATGGCCGTCTGGACATCGTTGTGGCGACCGACGTAGCTGCCCGTGGTCTCGACGTTCCACGTATCACCCACGTGTTCAACGTTGACATGCCGTACGACCCAGAGTCCTACGTTCACCGTATCGGCCGTACCGGCCGTGCCGGTCGCGAAGGTCGTGCACTGCTGCTGGTGACTCCGCGTGAGCGCCGCATGCTGCAAGTGATCGAGCGTGTAACCGGTCAGAAAGTTGCCGAAGTCCGCCTGCCGGATGCCCAGGCCGTTCTCGATGCCCGCATCAAGAAACTGACCAACAGCCTGTCGCCGCTGGTGGCTGACGCTGAATCGACCCACGGCGACCTGCTGGACCGCCTGACCGCCGATATCGGTTGCACCCCACGCGCCCTGGCTGCAGCCCTGCTGCGCAAGGCTACCAACGGTCAGGCACTGACCCTGGCGGCGATCGAGAAAGAACGTCCACTGGTGCCGAACAACGCCCCGCGCGGTGATCGTCCAGAGCGTACTGGCGACCGTCCGGACCGTGGTGATCGTGAGCGTCGTGCGCCGGTTCCATTGGCCGAAGGCCGTGCTCGTTGCCGTACCGCGCTGGGTGCGCGTGATGGCATCGCTGCCAAGAACCTGCTGGGCGCTATCCTCAACGAGGGTGGCCTGGCACGTGAAGCGATCGGTCGCATCCAGGTGCGTGACAGCTTCTCTCTGGTTGAGCTGCCGGAAGATGGCCTGGAGAAGTTGCTGGCCAAGCTGAAAGACACCCGCGTTGCCGGCAAGCAGCTCAAGCTGCGTCGCTATCGCGAAGATTGATCAGCCCTCGGGTTGATTGATCGAACATAAAAAATCCCCGACTGGTTCGGGGATTTTTTTTGCCTGGGTTTCCCCGGGGCCCTACAAAAAACCGTGGTTAAGCAAAACGATAGATATCCATCCCCAAGGCTCCCAGGGTGAACCCCTGGTGGACCACACTGAACTGCCCGCCCGCACCGCGCGCGAAATACAGTGGCAACAAGTGCTCATCGCTGGGATGGCTGCGCACTGCATGGGGTGCCTGGCGGCGGTAGTCGTGCAAGGCAGCTTCATCCTCGGCGCCGAGTTGGTCGACGACCCAGTCGCGGAACTCCCGTGCCCAGGGCTCGATGCTTTGCGGCCCGGCCTGCCAGTCCAGTTCGCCGAGGTTATGGGTGATGCTGCCCGAGCCGATCAACAGCACGCCCTGTTCGCGCAAGCCGCGCAGTGCCTGGCCGATGCGGGTTTGCAGGACGGGGCCCATATGGCTGGGCAGGGAGACCTGCACCACAGGGATGTCGGCCGCCGGGTACATCAGCGACAGCGGCACCCAGGTGCCATGGTCGAACGGGCGCTGGTGATCGAGGCGGGCTTGCAAGCCATCGGCGATGAGCAACTCGACGATCTGCTGGGCCAGTGCCGGATCACCCGGTGCCGGATACTGCACGGCAAACAGTTCGCGGGGGAAGCCGCCGAAGTCGTGCCAGGTCTCTGGGGCGGGGCTGGCGCTGACCAGCAGTTCACGGCTTTCCCAGTGTGCGGACATCACCACGATTGCCTTGGGGCGTGGCAAGTCCGCCGCCAGGCGTGCAAGGGCCGGCCCGCTGGCGCCGGGTTGCAGGGCAAGCATGGGCGAGCCGTGGGAAATAAACAGGCTGGGCAGCATGAGTGGGGTCCTCAAGGTTAAGATGGGACCATCTTCAATCAGATCATTGATCTAAATCTAATATAAGTTTTAGCGCTATTTGATCGAATTTTCAGGATTATTCATGGACTCCACCTTTTGGCATGACCGCTGGGCACGTAATCAGATCGGCTTTCACCTGCCCGAGGTCAATCCCTATTTGCAGCGACACTGGCCGGGCCTGGGGTTGGCCAGCGGGGTGGGGGTGCTGGTGCCGCTATGTGGCAAGAGCCTGGATCTGGTCTGGCTGGCGAACCAGGGGCATCGAGTCCTGGGGGTGGAGCTGTCGGAAAAGGCCATTGAAGAGTTTTTCCAGGAGCAGCGCCTGGTTGCGCAAGTCAGCCAACGGGGTAGCTTCAAGGTGTATCAGGCAGGCGCTATCGAGCTGTGGTGCGGTGACTTCTTCGAGTTGAGCCGCGAAGATGTGGCGGGCTGCACGGCCCTCTACGACCGGGCGGCGCTGATCGCCTTGCCGCCGTTGATGCGCGAGCGCTATGCCGCGCATTTGCAGGCGATTGCGCCGCAGGTGGACAGTGGCCTGCTGATCAGCCTGGACTATGAGCAGGCCCTGAAGGCAGGCCCGCCGTTTGCCGTGAGCGACGATGAAGTCCGTGGGCTGCTGGGAGTGCACTGGCGCCTGAGCGTCCTGGAGCAGCGGGATATCCTGGCCGAGAGCCCGAAGTTCGCCCAGGGCGGTGTCACGCGGCTGGAGGAGCGGGTTTACCGGTTGGCGCCGCTGTAAATCACGCGCCCACAAAAAAGGGGCGATTCAATCGCCCCTTTTTTTACCCGCTGGCTGTCAGCCGCGACGACGCAGTGCGTCGATCCGCTCTTCCAGTGGCGGGTGGCTCATGAACATCCGCGCCAGGCCTTGCTTGACGCCACCGTTGATGCCGAAGGCATTCAGGGTGTCCGGCATATGCACCGGCAGGCCCTGTTCGGAGCGCAGGCGTTGCAGGGCGCCGATCATGGCGGCAGTACCGGCCAGTTGCGCGCCGGCTTCGTCGGCGCGGAATTCGCGTTTGCGCGAGAACCACATCACGATGGAGCTGGCAAGGAAGCCCAGTACCAGTTCGGCAAAGATGGTCGCCACGTAGTAGGCGATACCCTGGCCGCCTTCGTTCTTGAAGATCACCTTGTCGACAAAGTTGCCGATGATCCGTGCAAAGAACATCACGAAGGTGTTCACCACGCCCTGGACCAATGCCAGGGTGACCATGTCACCGTTGGCGACGTGGCCGATCTCGTGGGCCAGCACGGCCTTCACTTCGTCGGGCGAGAAACGCTCCAGCAAACCCTGGCTGACGGCAACAAGAGCATCGTTCTTGTTCCAGCCAGTGGCGAAGGCGTTGGCCTCGTAGGCCGGGAAGATGCCGACTTCGGGCATCTTGATCCCGGCTTCGCGGGACAGTTGCTCGACGGTCTGCAGCAGCCATTGCTCATGCCGGGTGCGTGGCTGGGTGATGATCTGGGTGCTGGTGCTCATCTTCGCCATCCACTTGGAGATGAACAGCGAGAAGATCGAGCCGGCAAAACCAAAGACGGCACAGAAAACCAGCAGCTGATTGAGGTTCAGATCAACCCCGTTGGCCGCCATGAACCCGTTGAAGCCGAAAAGGCTCAGGGTGATGCTGGCAATCAGCACGACCGCCAGGTTAGTGGCCAAGAACAGCAGGATGCGCATCATGGTTGTAGAATTCTCCTCATGCTTAATATGTCGCGTACTGCGGGGTATATAAGGTGCGGCAGTGGGCTATTCAACCGGGCGACTATTTCAAACTGTGTCCTACAGCATGAATGTAGAGGCTTGCAGGGATTTTCCGAGGCTTGGGACCCGTGAAAATTGCCCTTGGCTGGCGTCTGCGCCCCACGATTGCGGGTAAGTACAGGGTAGAGGGGAAGCGGGCGGAGCAGAAGGTGTGTCTGGGTACAGAATGTGTTGCCAGATACTCGCTGTACGACCTTTTGCGGGCCGTACAGCGAAAGCCGGGTTACTGGCGATAGGACTTCAGGAAGTTGCCAATGCGCCCGATGGCCATGTCCAGGTCATCCACGCGCGGCAGGGTCACCACACGGAAGTGGTCGGGCCACGGCCAGTTGAACGCCGTGCCCTGGACCACCAGCAGCTTTTCCGACAGCAGCAGGTCGAGGACGAACTTCTCGTCGTTGTGGATCGGGCAGACCTTCGGGTCAATCCGTGGGAACGCATACAGGGCGCCCATGGGTTTGACGCAACTGACGCCGGGAATGTCGTTGAGCAGTTCCCAGGTACGGTTGCGCTGCTCCAGCAGGCGGCCGGCCGGCAGTACCAGGTCGTTGATGCTCTGGTAGCCACCCAGCGCGGTCTGGATCGCGTGCTGGCTCGGCACGTTGGCGCACAGGCGCATATTGGCCAGCATATCGATGCCTTCGATGTAGCTCTGGGCATTGTGCTTGGGCCCGGAGATGGCCACCCAGCCGGAACGGAAACCCGCCACCCGGTAGGACTTGGACAGGCCGTTGAAGGTCAGGCACAGCAGGTCCGGGGCCAGGGAGGCGGTACAGATGTGCACGGCGTCGTCGTAGAGGATCTTGTCGTAGATCTCGTCGGAGAACACCACCAGGTTGTGCTGGCGCGCCAGTTCCAGCATGCCCAGCAGCACTTCCTTGGAATACACTGCGCCCGTCGGGTTGTTCGGGTTGATGATCACCAGCGCCTTGGTATTGGGCGTGATCTTGGCCTTGATATCAGCCAGGTCCGGCCACCAGTTGGCTTGCTCGTCGCACAGGTAATGCACCGGATGGCCGCCCGCCAGGGTCACGGCCGCCGTCCACAGCGGGTAGTCAGGCGCCGGCACCAGCACTTCGTCGCCGTTGTTGAGCAGGGCTTGCATGGCCATCACGATCAGCTCGGAGACGCCGTTGCCCAGGTAGATATCTTCGATACCGACCCCTTCCACCTGCTTTTGCTGGTAGTACTGCATCACGGCCTTGCGCGCGCTGAACAAGCCTTTGGAGTCGCTATAGCCTTGGGCGGTGGGCAGGTTGCGGATCACGTCCTGGAGGATTTCGTCCGGTGCTTCGAAACCAAAGGGCGCCGGGTTGCCAATGTTCAGCTTGAGGATGCGATGGCCTTCCTCTTCCAGGCGTTTGGCGTGCTTGAGCACTGGGCCGCGAATGTCGTAGCAGACGTTGGCGAGCTTATTCGATTTGCTGACCTGCATGGCGATGTGATCCCGAAAATGAACGATCCAGACGATGTGAAGACTACCGTGCTGGGAATCCTGCGTGTGGCCTGACCCATAAATACGTTTGAATGCCGATAACGCGGGTGCCAGACTGGCGCTTTGAAGAGGCGCAATCATACGTGCCGCCTGATCCATGGAAAAGACACAGATCAGGCTTTTTCAGTTGTCGAGGTGGATTGATGGAAAAGTTGGATAAGACCCTGGATGAATGGCGGGAAATGCTCGACCCGGCGCAGTATCAAGTGTGCCGTCTCAAGGGCACCGAGCGGCCGTTTTCCGGCATTTACAACGCGACTACGACCGATGGTGTGTATCACTGCATTTGCTGCAATGAGCCACTGTTCGATTCAAAGACCAAGTTCGATGCCGGTTGTGGCTGGCCCAGTTTTTATCAGCCGATTGCTGATAGCGCGATGATTGAGATTCGTGATGTCAGCCACGGGATGATCCGTACTGAAGTGACCTGTGCCAGGTGCGATGCGCACTTGGGGCATGTGTTCCCGGATGGTCCGCCGCCTACTGGCTTGCGTTACTGCATCAACTCGGTGTGCCTGGACCTGGTTCCCCGCTGAAATCCCCTGTAGCGAGGGGCTGTGGTGATGAGGGGGCAAGCCCCCCCTCGTCACACGCTGATGTCGGGTTATCAGTCTGGTCAATTAAATTGCATGCAATTTAATTGCTCGCTATGTTTTCACAACCTTCTCTGCATCCGAGGCGTTCTCATGAGCAACAACCTGCTGACCATCCCCTGCACCACCATCAAGGGCGAGCAAAAGACCCTGGCGGACTTCGCCGGCAAGGCGATCCTGGTGGTCAATACCGCCAGCAAGTGCGGTTTCACCCCGCAGTACAAAGGCCTTGAGCAGCTTTGGCAGCAGTACAAGGACCAGGGCCTGGTGGTGTTGGGCTTTCCGTGCAATCAGTTCGGCAAGCAGGAACCGGGTGACGAGGGGGCCATTTCGGAGTTTTGCGAGCTGAATTTCGGCGTCAGTTTCCCGTTGTTCAAGAAGGTCGATGTCAACGGCGGCGAGGCCCACCCGCTGTTTGTGCAATTGAAACAGCGCGCACCGGGTCTGCTGGGCTCCAAGGGCATCAAGTGGAACTTCACCAAGTTCCTGATCGGTCGCGACGGTCAGGTGGTCAAGCGTTTTGCCCCGACCACCAAACCTCAGGAACTGACCCAAGAGATCGAAGCGTTGCTCAAATGACCGACTTGCCTGCCGTATCCCTGGCCCTGGATGACCAGTTGTGCTTCAAGCTGTACGCCGCCTCCCGGGCGGTGACGCGGGCCTACAAACCGATGCTCGACGAGTTGGGCCTGACGTATCCGCAATACCTGGCCATGTTGGTGTTGTGGGAGTGGCACGCCGTTGCGCCGCCCCAGCCGACGGTCAAGGCGCTGGGAGAGCGCTTGTTGCTCGACTCCGGCACGTTGACGCCGTTGCTCAAGCGCCTCGAACAGCTGGCGTTGATCACGCGCCGGCGCAGTACCCGGGATGAGCGCGAAGTGCACTTGTGTCTTGCCGACGCGGGCCAGGCGCTGCGTGAGCGCGTCCAGCCGCTGAAGGCCCGCCTGTTGTGTGACAGTGGTGTGGACCTGAGCCAGGCGGATGCCTTGCGCCATGGCCTCGACCAGTTGCTCCGGCAGATCACAGACTTGTCGTAGTCGGCACCCAGAGGTCGAGCAGGGCGTTGAGTTCTTCGCGGCGGAAGGGTTTGGCCAGGTAGTCGTTCATACCGGCGGCCCGGCACCGTTCGCGCTCCTCGGCCAGGGCATTGGCGGTCAGCGCGACAATCGGCAGCTCCGGCCAGCGCCCGCTACGGCGAATCTGCCGGCTCGCCTCGTAGCCATCCATCACCGGCATGTTGCAGTCCATCAGCACCATATCGAAGCGCTGTTCTTCCAGTTGCTTCAGTGCCTCGCCGCCATGGGCCGCGACCACCACCTCGCAGCCCAGCTTGCCGAGCATGCCCTTGGCCACCAGTTGATTGACCGGGTTGTCCTCCACCAAAAGGATGCGCGCCCGATGCGCGACCGGGCCGGTTTCCAGTTGGGCCAGGTCGAGGACGATTTCGCTGTCGGCGCGCAGGGTGCGGTGCAGGACCTGATACAGCGCAGCGCGGCTCAGCGGGCGAGCCTGCTGTTGCAGGGGCGCCAGGGCAGCCACTTCTTCGCTGGGCATGAAGTTGCCGTAGGCGGTAATCAGCAGGATCGGTGCGCTGACGGTCGGGCGCAGGCGGAACAGGCACTCGGGGCAGTCGGTGATCAGGATGTCCGGCGCCAGGCCGGTCAAGTCGTCGTCGATGGTGTAGCAGTGTGGGGACAATCCCCAGTGCGGCAGCAGGCTGAGCAGCAGTTCTGCCAGGCCACTGCTGGCCCCGGTAATCACCGCGACCTCGCCGGTCAACGGCCCCAGCCGCGCCGCCGGTGTGTGGGCGGCCAGTGGCAGTTCGGCGCAGAACTGGCTGCCGAAGCCGGTTTCCGAGCTGATGGTCAGCCGCCCGCGCATGGCCTCGCAAAGGTTGTGGGTCAGCGCCAACCCCAGGCCAGTCCCGCCAAACTGGCGGGTAATGCCGGCGCCCGCTTGGGTGAAGGGTTTGAAAATCCGCGTCTGGGCCTCCTGGGCAATGCCGATGCCGGTGTCGCACACTTCGATGCGCACGCCATCGGGTTGTGCACTGAGGCGTACGTCGACGCGGCCGAAACGGGTGAACTTCAAGGCATTCGACAGCAGGTTACTGACGATCTGCCGCACCCGGGTCGGATCACCCACGACCTGGGCGGGAAACTGCGGGTCGATCAGGCAGGTCAATTCGACGCTGGGGGCGGCGTTCTGCGACAGCAGGTTGGCGGTGTCTTCCACCAGGGAGCCGAGATCGAAAGGGATGCTCTCCAGTTCCAGTTGCCCGGCATCGAACTTGGACAGGTCGAGAATATCGTTGAGCAGTTCTACCAGGACCTTGCCGGAGTCATGGGCAATCGACAATTGTTGGCGCTGCTCGGCATTCAGCGTGCTGTCCAGGGACAGCGCGATCATGCCGAGCAGGCCGTTGAGCGGGGTACGGATTTCATGGCTCATGTTGGCGAGGAAGGCCGCACGCGCCTGGGCCATGCCCAGGGCAGTCATTTTCGACGCTTCCAGTTCCTCGTTGGACTGGCTTAGCCGCTGGTTGATCGCCTTGAGCTCGGTGGTACGCGCCGAAACAATATCTTCCAGTTGGCCGAGGTACTCGGTCAGGCGGTCCTCGGCGTGGCGCCGTTGCTGGATTTCGGTCTCCATATTCTCGAACTGTTGGTTGGCGACATTGACCAGCACACCGATCTCATCGTGTTCGTGCCCCGACGGGCAGTCCAGGCGAGCCTGGGGCCCATTGCCGGGGCTGCGGGTGCTCAGCTCGCGGATGATCCGCACCAGGGGTTGGGTCAGCATCACGTAGAACAGGCCCAGAAGGATGCCGGTCAGGATCAGGCTGCGAGCAAAGCCATTGAGCAGGGTGATCTCCGCTCGGCGTAGGAATCGGCTGCCAAACGCGTACGTATCGACGTCAAGGCGCAATACGCCGAGGGATTCGCCGGGCATATGGGTAAGATACAACCGGTTTTCGAACTGGCGGTTGGCGCCGAACAAAAAATCGCTGATGGGGCGGTAGCTGCTCTCTTTGCGCGGCCGATCAACGTCAGCCAGCACCAGGCCATTATTGTCGACCAACTGAGCCTGCGTGATGGCGGGGGAGTGCAGCAGGCCCAGGGTCAGTTCCTGGGCCAGTTCCGCGTCGATGTTGTAGGCGATACGTGAGGCAGGGTTATGGCTGATTTCAATCAGCGCGTGTATTTCACGGTTGATGGACGCGTCTTCGCTGGCATAATCAATGCCGATTTGGATCAGGCTGAGCAAGGTTCCCAATACGAAACCGACCAGCACAGTCAGTCTGGCTTGTTTATAAGACAAGCGGTGGGCGAACTTGATATCCATTGGGTGCTGAGCCACTTTACGTTTCCCTTCGCCCGGCAAGCATAGCTGAACATCCTCAGCGTCGGCCTTGCCCGGTATGAATCGTTTTTTCAGGTGCAGCCGTCTGGCAACTGCGTCAGGGTTGCCAATACGCCATCTTTTACAAGAACTTGCCACAGGAATAGTCATGGATTCTCGATTGAATGCCTTTCTTGAGCGGGCCGATGCGGTGCTTGCTCGTCTGGAACCCCTGTTGCCAGCGCCTCGCGCGGTGATTGACTGGAACCACTGCCTGGCGGCCCGCTGGCAGCGTGAGGGGCGCAGCGGCTTTCTGCTGCCCCTGGAAGTCAGCCTGGATATGCGCCTGTCCGACCTGATTGGAGTCGACAAGCAGCGCGAGCAATTGGCCCGCAATACCCAGCAATTTCTCGACGGCCTGCCCGCCAACCATGCGTTGCTCTGGGGCTCGCGGGGCACAGGCAAATCGTCCATGGTCCGCGCCTTGCTGGCCCAGCATGCCAAAGCCGGCTTGCGCCTGATCGAAATCGAGCGTGACCACCTGGCCGACCTGCCGCGGGTGGTCGAGCAACTGCTCAAGCTGCCCCAGCGTTTTATCCTGTTCTGCGACGACCTGTCGTTCGAGGCCGGCGAAGGCGATTACCGTGTGCTCAAGAGCGTGCTCGACGGTTCGCTGGAGCAGGCCCCGGAAAACGTGCTGCTGTACGCCACCTCCAACCGTCGTCACCTGGTACCGGAAAACCAGAGCGACAACGACAATTGGAAACGCGTGGACGGTGAACTGCACCCCAGTGAAGCGGTGGAAGACAAGATCGCCTTGTCCGACCGTTTTGGTTTGTGGCTGTCGTTCTATCCTTTCACCCAGGAGCACTTCCTGGACGTGGTGGAGCACTGGATCGGCGAGTTGGCCAACAAAGCGGGTTTGCAGTGGCAGCGCGATGAAGCACTCGACATCCTTGCGGTGCGCTGGGCCACCGGCCGTGGCAATCGCAACGGTCGTTGCGCCTACCAGTTCGCCCGCTACTGGGTGGGGCTTAAATTGCTGGAGCGTCAGCCATGATTGATTTGCAACAGTCGGGCAGCGGCCTTGATGGGTACGCCATGCTCTGTGCGCAGCTGGAATCGCTGCTGGCCGATGAGCGCGACTTTATCGCCAACGCGGCGCAGTTTTCGGCGTTCCTGTTCAACCAACTCGATGACTTGAACTGGGCGGGCTTCTATCTCAATCGTGATGAGGAACTGGTGCTGGGGCCTTTCCAGGGGCAGATCGCCTGTGTGCGGATCCCGTTTGGTCGAGGGGTGTGTGGTGCGGCGGCGGCTTCACGGCAAACCCAGCGGGTGGAAGATGTGCATGCCTTTGCCGGGCATATTGCTTGCGACAGTGCTTCCAACAGTGAGCTGGTGGTGCCATTGATCAAGGATGGGCGGTTGATTGGGGTGCTGGATCTGGATAGCCCGAAACTGGCGCGTTTCAGGCTTGAGGATCAGATGGGGATTGAGCAACTGGCGGCAATCTTCCTGCGGTTGACTGACTGCTGAGTGAGCGCAGTTGCATTCCTTGTGGGAGCTGGCTTGCCTGCGATGGCGTCGGGTAGAACAGTGGGGGCGGGGCCCCACGTCTACGTTAACGACCATCGCCGCGATGCGGCGACCCGACAATCCCGCCCCTACAATGGCGCCATATTGTCCAACTGCTCTTGCAGCACGTGCTCAAGGTCGAGCATGGCTTGTTCTATGGCTTTGATCCAAATCTCGACCTGCACCGGGTCGGCTGCCTCACCTGCCTGTTCCAGCACCTCACATTGCTTGGCCAGTGTGCGGGCCTGGACGATCCTGGCAGCGCCCTTGATCTTGTGGGCCTGGTCGATCAGGTCCTGAGGCGTGCCTTGTCCGAGCATTGCCATGAGTTCCTCGCGATCACGCCGGCTGCTGCTCAACAATTCTTCCAACAGACGCTGGCTTAACAGTGGATCACCACCGGTGAGGGTGTTCAGGCTATCGAGGTCAAAGATCCGCCCTGGCGACAGTGGGGTGATCTCGGCCAGATGGCGCTCCAGTGTGGTAAGGCTGATGGGTTTGAACAGGCAGTCGTTCATGCCTGCATCCCGGCAGCGCTGTTTTTCCTCCGGCTGAGCATTGGCGGTAAAGCCCAGGATGATGCAGGGCGTGATGTCCTCCCGTTGTTCATGTTCGCGGATCGACCGTGCCAGTTCATAGCCGTTCATGATCGGCATATTGCAGTCGGCAATGATCAGGTCGAAGTGCTCCTGGCGCCAGGCCTGGAACCCCGCCGCGCCATGCTGGACTGCAGTGAACCGGTGCCCGAGGAAACCCAGTTGCTGACACATGAGCAGGCGGTTGGCCGGATGGTCGTCCACCACCAGCACATTGAGCACCGCCGCAGCATCCTGGGTCGCAGGCTTGAGCTCGATCAGCGGGTAGGCAGGTGGCAGGCTGGTCATCTGCAGCGAGACAAACACCTGGGTGCCGACCCTGGGCACGCTGCTCAGGGTCAGTTGCCCTCCCATCATTTCGCATAGGCTACGACAGATGACCAGCCCAAGACCTGCGCCGCTCCTGGCCAGGTGCCCGGAATTGTCGGCCTGGGAAAACGGTTCGAACAGGCGCTGCTGATCGTCTCGGCTGATCCCGATGCCGGTGTCCTCGACCACCAGTTTCATCTCGATTTGCTGTGGCTCGCCGGTGGCCTGGATATCCACCCTGATCTTCACTTCGCCCTGCTCGGTGAACTTGATGGCATTGCTCACCAGGTTCGACAGGACCTGTTTGAAGCGCAGGGGGTCGATCTGCACATCACGTTCTTCAACGCCGGGATTGAACTCCAGTAGCAAATTGAGACTCTTCTGGCGTGCCAGCCCATCGAACACACGCACCACCGACTCGATCAGTTCCCGCAGGTTGACGCGTTCCGGCGCCAGGCTCAGGCGACCCGACTCGATGCGTGCGATGTCGAGGATGTCGCCAATCAACTCCAGCAAGTCCTTGGCCGAGTTGTAGGCCACCTCGATGGCCGGACGATCCAGATGCCCATGGTCGGCACGCTTGAGGGTCAGCTCCAGCATGCCGATCACCGCGTTCATGGGGGTGCGGATCTCATGACTCATGGTCGCCAGGAATGTGCTTTTCGCGCGATTGGCCTCATCGGCACGGTCCTTGGCGCTGCGCAGGTCATCGAACAATTGGCGGCGTTCGCTGATATCAATCCAGCCGCCGATGATGCCCTGGACCTTACCGACCGAATCGCGGTACGGCAGGATCCAGTGATAGATCGTCAGGTGCTGCCCATGAATATGCAGGGCGCGATCCAGGATCAGCGGCTTGCCTTCGGCGACTACCCGCAGATAGTCGGCATGGTACTGACTGGCTTGTGCTTCGTTTTCCAGGTTGATCTGCATGACACTCTTGCCGATGACGTCCTCGCGCTTGACGCCGAAGACCTGCAAGTAACTGTCATTGCAGGTCTGTAGCAAACCATTGCGATCACGCACGTAGATCGGGTGAGGGGTCTCATTGACCAGGGCGCGCATGAATTCGTATTGATCGCTCAGGGCCCTTTCCGCCATCTGCCGCTGCTTGATCTGTCGGCGCATGTAGCCGTTCCAGGCCAGGGATGTAAGCAGCAGCAGCCCGGCGGCGCTGACGATCTGGATAATCAGACGGTGGTAGTTGCGCCAATAGCTGTCGGAGGCGGCCGTGTAGCCACGCCAGCGGTTGTTGATGACCCCAAGTTCGTCCGGCGCGATGCTGAGCAGGGCCTTGTCGAGAATGGAGGCCAGTTCGGTGGCGCTGCGTGACGTCGCCAGGGAAAAAGAAGCCAGTTGCGTGCCGATACTCGAACTGACCTGCAACTGACCCTGGAAGAAGTGGGATGAGAGGAAGTAGTTGGCAACCACCAACGAGTTGACGGCCCCATCCACTTGCCCCTGGGCCAGCATTTCCGAGGCCTTGAAGGTGTCGCTGGCCTCCACCAGGGTGATCTGTGCAAACTCGCGGCGCAGGTAGCCCACCAGGGGGTTGCCTTCGGTGATTGCCAGTTTTTTCCCCGCCATTTGCTCAAGGCTTGAGGGTGCCCCAGGTTCCTTGCGTGTCAGCAGGACATAGGAGTTCTGCAGGTACGGGCGGCTGAAATTGAGCTTGGTTTCGCGTTCGCGGCTGGGGCTGATGGCGGCAATGATGTCGGCATTGCCGTTTTCCACCTGCTCGATCATCTGTTTGACGTTGCGGGTGTTCAGGAACTCCAGGCGCAAGCCCGTACGTAGCCGGATCAACTCCAGCAGGTCGGCGGTCATGCCCCGCAGTTGACCATCTGAGTCGGCGAATGTCAGTGGCGCGAAGGTTTCGTTGATGACCACTTTCACCACTGGGTGATCCATGAGCCAGCGCTCTTCACGCTGGCTCAACTGCAACTTATGGTCGGTCAGCAGGATATCGCTGCCTGCACTCCAGCGTTTGGCGATGTTCTCCCGCTCGTAGGTCCCGACACCGGCGAGGACCGTATTGATGATGCCCAGCAGGGTCTGCTGGTCGCGGTGCACGGCAAAACTGAAGCCGTACGCTTCGTGCTTGCCGAAATTGGCCATGCGGATGTTCTTCAGGTAGCCCTTGTTGATCATGTAATGGGTGGAAATGGTATCGCCGAGAAACACATCGGCCTGGTCAAAGGCCACGGCATTCAGCGCATTCAAATAGGACGGATAGATCTGGATGATCGCATTGGGGTACAGCGCTTCGACTTCTTTCAAGGGCAGGTAGTGGTAGACAAGGCTCAAGCGCAGGCCCGCCAGCCCGTCATCGAGCGGGCGGGTTTCTGTGTCACGGGTGACCAGTACCGGCTGGTCGACCGCATAGGGTGTTGACAGGACGATGTCGGTGTTGCTCGCTTCAAATCCGTTGGCGCTGCCCAGCAGGTCGATTTTCCCCTCTTCCAGTGCCTGGATTGCCGCCTCCCGCGAGGGGTAGCGCACCACCGAGACGGGCAATGCCAGGGCTTTGGCGAGGATGCCCGCGTAATCGGCAGTAATACCTTCATAGTCACGACCGCTGGCGGTGATGTCGAAAGGTGGGTAGTCGGGTGTCGAGGCTCCCAGCAGCAGTTCCCGTTTGTTTTGTAGCCAATGGCGCTGCGTGGGGGTCAGTTGAGTGTCCAACTGAACGATGCCGGCACGACTCAGCAGTGCGTAGCGTTCTGGAGCGGTTTGAGTGGCTGGCACGGCTGTACTCAAGCACAGCCCGGTACTCAAAATGATTAGATAGTCCTTTAAACGCCTTGGCATCCTGTTTCTCACACTAACGCGTTGCGTTTTGCCATCTCGATAAGTTCTACCAAGGACTTGGCCTTAAGTTTTTGCATAAGTCGTTTTTTATAAGTGCTAACAGTTTTGTTGCTGAGGAACATGCCTTTGGCAATTTCCTTGTTTGTACGGCCTTGCGCGAAAAGTTGTAGGACCATAAGTTCCCGATCATTAACGGCTTTGAAAAGATTCAATTCTTCGTTTTCTCCCACATCGGTGCCGGTGCTGTTTAATGCCTGGCTTGGGAAATAGTTGTAACCTGAAAGTACAGCTCTGACAGCACTTAGCAGTTCACTTAGGTCGCCTTCTTTGCAAACATAGCCATCAGCACCGGAACGCATGCAGCGTGTCGCAAAAAGTGTCGGCGATTGGGCCGTCAAGATCAGGGTTTTCATTGGCGTGCTCATTGCATTGAACCTGCAGAGAACCTCCAGTCCGTCGAGTTTTGGAATACTGATGTCAAGAATTATGAGGTCTGGGAGGCATTCGCGGACCATTTGTATTGCATCACAACCGTTATCTGTTTCGCCGACTACTTTGTAACCTTCATGTTCCAGCAACATTCGGATTGCAAGTCGAATGACCGGGTGGTCGTCAATAATAAAAACTGTATTCATGAGCCAATTCCATACTAGTGCAAATAAGCGCGCACATTAGCTCAGAAGGTAGGGCAGGAGCATGAAGGGAAGGCTGAGTAGATATAAAACAGGAAAATTCCTACGGCCAAAAAGGTATTGGACTACGACACACTAAGGCTTTATTGGTCGTGTTGTAAGAGTTTCTTAGGTGAAGGATTGGAAAGTTGTGCGGTGTTATTTGCCGCTTTAATTAAGGTAATGTTTCAGTTTCAAGAGTGTTTAATGTCCTACGCCAAAATTTGAAAATTACTTTGGCCAGGCTCGGTGTATTGATGTAGTGGGGGAGCAGTTTGGTCAGATGGTTGCTGGGCAAGTGCAAGGTCGCACTCTTTAATCATCGGCAAGTCCCGACTGGCTGATCAATTCGATCCAGGCTTCTTTATTCAAGGGCTTAGCCAAATATCCAAGCAGGCGCAAGTCACGTTGTATTGCCAGGGTTTTCAAACATTCCAGTTCGAGGGCAGGCAGTCCACTTAGCAATACAGCACTTTTGACAAAGCCCGTATGGCAGGCTATCTCCACCAGCTCCAACCCGGTGAGGTCCGGCAGGCATTGATCGCATAACATGATATCGAAGGGGGCCTCGGTTGTTCTCATCAACTTGATCGCCTGCTCCGCACTCTCGGCAGGGGTCAGTTGGTGGAAGCCGAAACTCTTGAGCAGGCACTGAATGGCCAGGAGTTGAAAAGGGTGATCTTCCACCAACAGGATGCGCAATTTTCGTTCGGGCATAGGAGTTTCCGTGGAAGTAGCAGCAGCCGGAAACACGTCGGCCGATGCCTGTGTCTGTTTGCTCGGTGAGTCAGGCGCTGGGCTATCGTGGGTTTGCGTGAGTGTAGGAGCTGATCGTTGGAGCGGATAAGAGAGGGGTGATTATTCATCGGGTGTTGGGGTGAATTCGATCAGGCTGCTCTGGTGCCTGCGTAGGTGGATTCTTTGAGGCAAGCACCCAGGCAGGAAAACCTGCCCGGGGTGTGGGTCATTGAGGGTTTGAGTGGCCGGTCATCTCCCGGGCCATCTCGCTGGCGTAGCTATCGGTCATGCCGGCGATGAAGTCGATCATGCGCAGGAATGAACGATGCAGTGGCCAGTCAGGATGGGGGGCGCTGTTGCCGAGCAGATCCAGGACGCGTCGATTCTTGAAGGATGGCGTACGGCCGCCATGTTGCTCCAGGGCCGCGCCGCAGAAAGTGTTCAGGAGGATTTCCAGGGTGGTGTAGGCGCCGATCTCATGCAGGGTTTTGCGCTTGTCCTGGAAGATCTTCTTGCGGGCCATGTCCTTGGCATTCAGTACGCAGCGCTTGGCCGGGCCGTGCATGTGTTCCACCAGGTCGCCTTGCAGGGTCCCGGCCAGCAGCGCAGGCTGTTGTTCGACGAACGCCCGCGCGGCGGCGTTGGTCAGGTGCTCGATCGCCTTGCCCCGCAGGATCGCGAGTTTGCGTCGCCTGGAATCCTCGGGCCCCAGTTGCCGATAGGTTTCCGGCAGGTCATCACCGACCAGGTTCAACAGCAACGACTCGACCTCGGCGTATTCCAGCAACTCCATTTCCAGGCCATCTTCCAGGTCGATCAGGGCGTAGCAGATGTCGTCGGCCGCCTCCATCAGATAGACCAATGGGTGGCGCGCCCAGCGCTGTTCCTCGAGTTGTGGCAGGCCGAGCTTCTGGGCGATCTGTTCAAGGATCGGCAGCTCGCTCTGATAGCAGCCGAACTTATGTTTCTTGTAGCCCAGGGAGTCGGCGTGGCGGGCGGTCCATGGGTACTTCAGGTAGGTGCCCAGGGTGGCGTAGGTCAGGCGCGTGCCGCCGTCGAACTGGTGGTATTCCAGCTGTGTCAGCACGCGGAAGCCTTGCGCGTTGCCTTCGAAATTGAGGAAGTCATTGCGTTCGGCGCTGCTCATGTCATCCAGCCAGCCACGGCCGGCTGCCTGCTGGAACCAATGGCGAATGGCATCTTCGCCGGAATGACCGAACGGTGGGTTGCCGATGTCGTGGGCCAGGCAGGCCGACTGCACGATCATCCCCAGGTCGCTGGGGTCGCACCAGTCGGGTAGGGCGCTGCGAATGGTCTCGCCGACGCGCATGCCCAGGGAACGCCCCACACAACTGACTTCCAGCGAGTGGGTCAGCCGGGTATGGATATGATCGTTGCTGGTCACCGGGTGAACCTGCGTCTTGCGGCCCAGGCGGCGAAAGGCCCCGGAGAAGATAATCCGGTCATGGTCTTTGTGAAACGGGCTGCGGCCCAGTTCTTCCGGACTGTGCAGGGGTTTTCCAAGGCGTTCGCGGGTAAGCAGGGTAGGCCAATCCAAGGCGAGGGCTCTCCATAGGATGAATGTCGGCCCTCAGCTTCCCGGTTCGGCGCGCCCGGAGCAAGCGAAAAACTACAGTCCGGCGGCGTCAATATCGATTAACAGCAAGCGCTGACCGTTACTGAAGAATTGTCCTGCTGTCAGGCAGTGTTGATTGGTCGTGGCATCACGGTAGGTGTTGGAGAGAATCAGGCGCCGCTCTTCCCAGCCTTCGGCCAGCAGATGATAGAAGTAGGGGCGCCATGACCAGTTGTGGCCCAGGTAGCGGCTGTCGGCTTGCCAGGCATCCTGGCGCCATTCGAAGTTGGGGGTCAGTTGGGTGCCGTGGCTATCGCACTGATAAAACCGCAGTAACCGGGGAAAACCCGGCAGCCATGGCAGTTGGCTCAGGGGAGCCTGGGCCAGGGCCCAGCCTTGCAGGATCTGCATCAGTTCGATCAATTGCTGGCGCAATTGCATGATCCGTCCGCGCTCCATCAGTTTCTGCTGCACATAAGCCTGGCGCAGCACGGCAAAGCGCGGGACGAAGGCATCGGCGGCGAACCAGTCCCGTTGCGCCTGGGCAAACAGATAGCCCTGGACATAACGTGCGCCACACTCAAGGGCAAAGCTCAGTTGCGCTTCGGTTTCCACGCCTTCGGCGATGATCCAGCATCCGGTTTTTTCCGCCATTTGCGCCAGGGCGCGCACCACCTCGCCGCTCGGGCCACCCAGTGCCGCGGCCTGGAACAGGCGCATATCCAGCTTGAGGATATCCGGGCGCAGGGCCAGGACCCGATCCAGTTGCGAATACCCGGCGCCGAAATCATCAATGGCAATCCGTGCGCCCGCTTCACGATAGCGGGCGACGACTTCGGCCAGGCGCTGGCTGTCGCCTCCCAGCTCGGTGATCTCAAACACGATGCGTTTTGGATCGACGTCATGGGCCTGCAACTGCTTCAGGCTGGGCAGGGCTTGTCCGGGTCGCAGCAACGTGATCCAGCGGGGCGAGATATTGAGGCTCAGAAACCAGTCTTCAGGTGCTTCATGCAGGCGGCTCAGGGCATTGTCGCGGATCTTGCGGTCCAGGCGGCGTAACGCCGAGGTGGGCGTGCGTGCATCGGCGAACAGTGGGCCTACCGAGAGCAGTTGCCCATCTGCCTGGAGCAGGCGGCCCAGCGCTTCCACCCCGGCGATGCGTCCGGTGGCGGTGTCGATAAACGGTTGAAAACAGGCGAGCGGTTGCCCGTCAATCACAGAGCCTCCTTAGGTGCTTCGGCATGAAAAAGGCCCGGCCCCTGCAGAGAGGGCGCCGGGCCAGATCCGTTTGCAAGAATGCAGCCAGTTACGTCAGGACTTGCGGGACGCACCCTGCATGGCGAGCTTGATCAACGGGATCAGGCCCGCACCGAGCCGTACCAGACGGGTCATGGTGCCGATGCCGCCACCCTTGGCGCCTTTGCCGGTGAAGAATCCCAGCAGGGTCACAGCGGCGACGCCCCACAGCGGCGCATGCTTGATACCAAACCCGTCCTGCCAGCTTTGGCCCATGTTGCGCACCTTTTGCAAGGGCAGCAGCAATTGCTGGGACTCGTGGCGAATTTCCTGGCGGTGCATTTCCATGCGCAGGCGGATCAAGGCCTTGCGCATTTCTCGCCGGGAGTTGGTGTGCGGCAATTCAGTCAGGCTCATGGCAGCAGGCGCTCCCGATCGTTGGCCAACTCTTCGAGGGTGGCGTGGAAAGGCGTGGATTCATCGAATACCGCCGCCTTCAAGCGCAACCCGCAGAACCCTGCGGCCAGAACGTAGAATACGCAAAGGCTGATGATCCCGGTCAGGCGGTAGGTATCCCAGACCAGGATCATGACCAGCGCCGATAACCCCACCAGCAGCAACAGGGCGAACACCAGTGCCAGCCCGGCAAACAGCAACAGGCTGACGGTGCGTGCTTTCTGTTCCTGCAACTCGATGCCGAACAGCTCGACATGGCTGTGCAGCAAGCCCAGGACAGCCGCGCCGAGGCGCCGCGATGTGGAGCTTGGGCCCGCGGACGAGCCGGTTTCGCCGATAGACATGATTAGCGCCTTGTAGCCAGCAGACCGATCAGGAAGCCCACGCCGGCAGCGATGCCAACGGATTGCCAAGGGTTGGCCTGCACGTAGTCCTCGGTGGCGGTGACTGCTGCCTTGCCGCGTTCGCGCAGGGAGTCCTCAGTCAACTTCAGTGTTTCCCGGGCCTGCAGCAGGCTGTCATGGATCTTCGAGCGCAGCTCGTCAGCCTGGTCACCGGCCAGAATCGCGGTGTCGTCCAGCAGCTTTTCGGTATCGCTGACCAGGGTCTGGAAATCTTCCATCAATATTTCTTGAGCAGTCTTTGCCGATTTTCTGGCCATGGTTATCTCCGTGAGTGGCTGTCTGGTGCTTTTACAGGGTTTTGCTTGAGAGTCACCGGTATTGGTGAAGGTTCACTGCAATTGTCTGGTACAGCTTTTGCTTTGCCTTGGTGCGCCAGCCGCAAGGCTTGCGCGCATTGTGGGCGGTTTCGGCCAACGCCTTGAAAAACCTTACCCTAAATCCCTAAAACCCGTGGAAAAACCCGCAAGTCACTGCCTTATTCGATTGTCGTCGCGCCAAAGCGGTTCATTCCCTCTGAAGAAGGGTAGAACGCGCAGTACCAATTTAGTGCGCGATTGTTGGGCAATGAACTGCTTTGGTGCTTTTTCCTGAACTGCAGGCCTGCCAATCCCCATGGAAAATGTGCAAAGCGCGGTGGACACTCTCGTCCATAGCTCCAATACGCTGTTTATTCTGATCGGCGCGGTGATGGTCCTGGCGATGCATGCCGGCTTCGCGTTTCTGGAAGTCGGTACGGTACGGCAGAAGAACCAAGTCAACGCGTTGTCGAAAATCCTCAGTGATTTTGCGGTCTCGACCCTGGCCTATTTCTTTATAGGCTATTGGATCTCCTACGGGGTCAGCTTTATGCAGCCGGCCGCCGTGCTCAGTGCCGACCATGGTTATGGCCTGGTGAAGTTCTTTTTCCTGCTGACCTTCGCAGCAGCCATCCCGGCGATCATCTCCGGGGGCATTGCCGAGCGTGCACGCTTTGTTCCACAACTGTGTGCCACGGCGCTGATCGTGGCATTCATCTACCCGTTTTTCGAGGGCATGGTGTGGAATGGCAACTTTGGCCTGCAAGCCTGGTTGTTGGCGACCTTCGGCGCATCCTTCCATGACTTTGCCGGTTCGGTGGTGGTACATGCCATGGGCGGTTGGCTGGCGCTGGCGGCGGTGTTGCTGCTGGGGCCGCGTCAGGGGCGTTACCGCGACGGGCGTCTGGTGGCGTTTGCGCCGTCGAGCATTCCGTTCCTGGCACTGGGCTCGTGGATATTGATCGTCGGCTGGTTCGGTTTCAACGTGATGAGTGCGCAGACCTTGTCCGGGGTGAGCGGGCTGGTGGCGGTCAACTCGTTGATGGCCATGGTAGGTGGGACCGTGGCGGCACTGGTGATCGGGCGTAACGACCCGGGCTTCTTGCACAATGGCCCGTTGGCCGGGCTGGTGGCGATCTGCGCGGGCTCCGACCTGATGCATCCGGTGGGCGCGCTGGTCACCGGCGTGGTGGCCGGTGGCCTGTTTGTGTGGTGCTTTATCGCCGCCCAGAATCTGTGGAAGATCGACGATGTGCTGGGTGTCTGGCCGTTGCATGGCTTGTGTGGTGTGTGGGGCGGGATTGCCTGCGGGATTTTCGGTCAGAGCGCCTTGGGTGGGCTGGGCGGCGTGAGCCTGATCAGCCAGTTGATCGGTACCGCCCTGGGGGTGGTAGTGGCCCTGGCGGGCGGGTTGCTGGTGTACGGCGTGCTCAAGCGCCTCTGCGGCCTGCGCTTGAGCCAGGAAGAGGAGTACTACGGCGCGGACTTGTCGATCCATAAGATTGGTGCAGTCAGTCAGGATTGATCGGGGCTTCACGGTTGGCGTCGGTATGCTGGTAGAAACCGTGGAGCAAGCGGTAGCGATTGCGCCGTACTTCGTCGACGCGGTCGCGCACCTGCTGGTCGGGCAGGCCGAGCATGATCATTGCGTGCGACGCGAGCATCAGGCTCGACTCCAGTAGTTCGGGCACCACCTCGCTGGCCCCGGCGGCCTTCAGTTCAGTCAACTGGCTGTCGTCGCGGGTGCGCACCAGGATCGGCACTTTGTGGTTGATCCGTCGCGCTTCCTTGAGCACCACCAGGGCCACGTCGCTATTGTCCACGGCAATCACCACCAGGCGTGCGCGCTCCAGGCCGACTGCGCTGAGCAGGGCGCCGCGCCGGCAATCGCCATAATGCACGCTGCTGTCCTCGGTGGCGGCTTCCTGCACCCGTTCGGGGTCATCGTCCAGGGCAATGAACGCCTGTTGTTCACGGCGCAGGAAACGCCCGATGGATTGGCCGACCCGGCCATAACCGCAGATCAGCACATGCCCGCGCAGCTCGGCGTTGAGCGCGGTGATTGCCTCCAGTTGCACTTGCTGGTTGGGCTTGCGATGCAGGCGCAGGGCGATAGAGGGCGCGGCCCGCAGCAGCAGGGGCGTCAGCAGCATGGAGCAGAACGTCGCGGCCAGCAGCAGGCTGCTGATTTCGCCGGGCAGCATATTGCTCAACTGCATTTGCGCCATCAGTGCAAAACAGAACTCACCGCCCTGGGCCAGGGCCAGGCCGCTGCGCCAGGCGGTCTCGCTGTCGCTGCCGCGCAGCTTGACCAGCGCGGCGACAATGCAGCCCTTGATCAACATCAGTGCCAGGGTCAGCCCGAGGATCTGCAGGCTGTGACTGACGAACAGTTGCAAGTCGATCAGCATGCCGATACTGACAAAAAACAACCCCAGCAGGATGTCGCGAAACGGTCGGATATCCGCTTCGATCTGGTGCCGGTAATGGCTTTCCCCCAGCAGCATGCCCGCCAGGAACGCGCCGAGGGCCGGCGACAGGCCCAGCAGGTGTGTGAGCCAGGCCGTAAGCAACACAATCACCAGGGCCAGCAGCACGAACAGTTCCGCCGAATGCGAGGCGGCTACTTCATGGAACAGGCGCGGCAGCACCCAGCGGCTGGCGAGCAGCAGACCGAAGAACAACACCACGGTCTTGCCCAGGGTCAGGGGCAGTGCCCAGTACCAGGCCTGCTCGCTACTGCCGGCGAACACCGGGACCAGGGTCAGCAACAGCACCGCGACCACGTCCTGGAACAACAGCACGCCAATCGCATTCTGCCCATGAGTGCTGAATATCTCCCCGAGGCTGGTCAGCTCCTTGCTCACAATGGCGGTGGATGACAGTGCCAGCCCGGCCCCCAGCAGCAAGGCGGCCACCGGCGACATGCCCATCAACAGCAGCAGGGCACCCAGCACTACCGCGCAGCACAGCACCTGCAGGCTGCCGAGGCCGAACACCACCCGGCGCAGGCTGAGCATCTTGGACAGGGAGAACTCCAGGCCCAGGGAAAACAGCAGGAATACCACCCCCAGTTCGGCGAGGTCTGGCAGGTCTTCGCTGTCATTGACCCAGTCCAGGGCTGTCGGCCCTACGGCCAGGCCCACGCAGAGGTAGCCGAGCACCGGAGGCAGTTGCAGCCGACGGAACAGCGCAATGACGACCAGGGATGAGGCAAGAATGATCAGCAGGTTGGCAAACACAGACATCTCCGTCGGGGTGTTGCAGGAAAAAAGCCGCGAGAATCGCTGAATCAGTTATAGGCCATGGTGATCTGGATCAGGTCTTTGGCATGACTCGACGAGGTTTTTCTCGCGGCCTAGAATGGGTACCTGTTTCTTATCGGGTCTTTACGCCATGCCTCCTGAATGCCAGTTGTTCGGCACCCTGGGCTGCCATCTGTGTGAGCTTGCGGAAGCTGAAATCATGCCGTTGGTCGAATGCGGGCTGTTGGTCGAGTTGGTGGATATCGCCGATTCACAAGCGCTGTTTGACGTCTATGGCCTAAGTATTCCGGTGCTGCGCCGGGTGGATACCGGGGCGGAACTGGGCTGGCCGTTCGAAACTGAACAGGTGGTCGCCTTTTTAAGTTAGCGCTAATCCCGTGGCAGGTTGCTGATTATTCGGTTACTGTATGTTTGTACAGCGATTTGAGTGAGAGGGAACGCCCGTGGTGAATGTCGAACAACTGAAAAGCAGCGTCAACCGCATGTCCGTCGATATCGTACGCGATGCGGTGAATGAACTGCGGCTCGATGGCCTGGTCACGGAAGGCAAGACGCCGTTCAACAAAGTGCATTTCAATACCTGTTTTGCCGAAATCGAAGCCTTGTTCCAGCGCGCCGGTTATCACAAGCAGTTGGATGTGGTGGGGTATCAGGGCTTGCTGTATGCACTGTACGATCCCGGCCGCTGGGAGGCGGTGGACGTCCTGCGTTGGCTCAAGGAGTTTACCGAGGCTGCCAGCGCCTCGCCGGTGCTGCGGGCCGAATTGGTCAGGGCTTGAGATTCTGGGGGATAATGCCCCCTTAGTATTTCCAGGCCCTTGAGTGTACGCATGTCCGATACCGGTTTTTCCGCTGCCCAGAACCAAGCCAGTACGCTGTACCTGCCGCCTGGGCCCTGGGCGACGGTGCTCGACTGCCTGTGCGAGCACTTTCGCGCCATCGGCCGCGAGCAGTGGCTGGACCGCATCGCCCGTGGCCGGGTGCTGGATGGCAATGGCCAGCCCATCGCCGTGGATCTGGCCTACAAGGAAGGTTTGCGCATCCACTACTTTCGCGAAGTGCCGGATGAGAAGCCGATCCCGGTGCAGGAGACCATCCTGTATGCCGATGAGCATCTGGTGGTGGCCGACAAACCACACTTCCTGCCAGTGACGCCCGCCGGCGAATATGTCGAGCAGACTTTACTGCGCCGCCTGATCCGCCGCCTGGATAACCCGTCGCTGGTGCCGCTGCATCGCATTGATCGCCATACTGCCGGGCTGGTGCTGTTCTCTGCCAACCCGCAAAGCCGCTCGGCGTATCAACAACTGTTCCCCACCCGGCAGATTGATAAGTTCTACGAAGCCATTGCCCCGGCCTTGCCCGCGCTGACATTCCCGCTGGTGCACAAGAGTCGCCTGGTGGAGGGCGAACCGTTCTTCCGCATGCAGGAAGGGCCTGGTGCAAGCAACACGGAAACGGCGGTGCAGGTGCGCGAGAAGAATGGTGACCTGTGGCGCTATGGCCTGTTTCCGGTGACGGGCAAGAAGCATCAACTGCGCGTGCATATGACGGCACTGGGGGCGAGCATCTGCAATGACCCGTTTTATCCCGAGGTCATCAAGGATGCTGTGGATGACTACGCCAACCCGCTCAAGTTGCTGGCCCAGGGCGTACGGTTTATCGACCCGGTGACCGGCGAGCAGCGCGACTTCAGCAGCCGGATCGTGCTTGAGTGGTGATGTTTCCCATGCGCCAGATACAACAAAGCCCGCTTAAGAGCGGGCTTTGTTGTATCTGGCGTTAAGACTTACAGGTCTTTAACGGTGCGAACCTGATCCTTGTTGATGCGGGTACGCTTGCCATCCAGTTGTTCGAATTCGTAGAAGCCCGAATCCTGATCGAATTTAGGGGTATCGACAGCCTGGATTTCGCGACCGTCATTCAGGGTGATCACTGTAGGCGAGGCGCAACCGGCGAGGGTAGCAAGGCCCAGTGCAAGCATGAGAGCGGCGATGGTCCGTTGGGTCATGAGTCTTCTCCGAGAGTAATACTGTGTTGAGTTCTGACCTTGTGACGTATGCAACGTCGGCAAAGTTCCTTGTCTAGCGCTCATTCTGACACGCCGGGGCGTGGGCGCAACAACTCTGGTGTATTGAGGTTGGCCAGGCGAGGGTCGTTCTCGGCGCAATCGAGCGCCTGGGCCCCTAGTTTCAGCAGGATCTGGCGCGGGCTGCGCTCTGCAGCCAGCCAGGCGTCCTCCACCGCGTCGCGCAGGCGCGTCGGTATGACGCAGAGCAAAGGCTCCCAGAACGCCCCATGGCGGATCATCACCGGTACCTGGGGGTGCTGCCGCGCGGTTTCGAGCAGGTCTGCCAACAGTTGCCCGTCGATATGCGGCACATCGCAGGGCAAGATCAATAGATGTTCATGGCGCGCGGCGGCCAGGCCGGCGCGGATACCGGCCAAGGGGCCCGGGAAGTCCGGACTGTCGTCGCTCACCAACTGGTCGCCGTACGGGGTGTACTGCGCCTGGTTGCGGTTGCAGGAGATGATCAGGTCGTCGGTCAACGGCCGCACCAGTTGGTGCAGGTGAGCAATCAGCGGCTGCCCGTGCCAGTCGAGCAGCCCCTTGTCCAGGCCGCCCATGCGCTGGCCGCGACCGCCGGCCAGCAACAGGATCGAGCAGGGCAGGGGCGAAGAGTTGAGTGGCATGACGGCTCCGCAGCGGCAGTGAAATAGGGGGCTGTGATATAACATCGGGCTGTTCCTTCGACAACCGGACCGAGCCATGAAAGCCAAGGCTGATGCGCCTTTCGTACCTCTTAATATCGCTGTACTGACCGTCAGCGACACCCGCACCCTGGAAACCGACACCTCCGGGCAGGTCTTTGTTGACCGCCTGCTCGCTGCTGGGCATCGCCTGGCCGAACGGGTATTGCTCAAAGATGACCTCTACAAAATCCGTGCGCAAGTCGCCCACTGGATTGCCGAGGATGTGGTGCAAGTGGTGCTGATTACCGGCGGCACCGGCTTCACTGGCCGTGACAGCACCCCCGAAGCGGTCAGTTGCTTGCTGGACAAGCAAGTGGACGGCTTTGGCGAGCTGTTCCGGCAGATTTCGGTCGCCGATATCGGCACCTCTACCGTGCAGTCCCGTGCCCTGGCCGGCCTGGCCAATGGCACCCTGGTGTGCTGCCTGCCGGGTTCCACCAATGCGGTGCGTACCGGTTGGGACGGGATTCTCGCCGAACAGCTGGATGCCCGCCATCGCCCATGCAATTTTGTGCCGCACCTCAAGCTGGCCGAGCCGTGTGAATCCCGTGGATAAGCCGGGCAAGACCGGCGCCCTGATGCCGGTGGAAGAAGCCCTGGAACGGCTGCTGAACATGGCCGAGGCCGCGCCGATCCGTGAGCAGGAACACCTGCCATTGGCCGAGTGCGATGGGCGTGTGTTGGCCGAGGCATTGGTTTCCACCCTCGACCTGCCGCCGTGGCCCAACAGCGCCATGGACGGCTACGCCCTGCGCACTGCCGATTGGACCGGCGAGCCGCTGCGGGTGAGCCAGCGTATTTTCGCTGGCCAGGCCCCTGAGCCCTTGGCGGCGGGTACCTGTGCGCGGATCTTCACCGGCGCTCCGGTACCCGACGGGGCCGACTGTGTGGAAATGCAGGAAAACGCCGAGCTGCAACCCGATCAGCGCGTGAGCTTTACCCAGGCGCTGCGCGTAGGGCAAAACATCCGATCCAAGGGGCAGGAGACTACAGTCGGTGAGGAAGTCCTGGCTGCCGGTACACGGCTCGGCCCGATTGAACTGGGCCTGGCGGCGTCCCTGGGGCGCGACCGGTTGGCGGTGGTGCGCCGCGTGCGTGTGGCGGTGCTGTCTACGGGCGACGAGTTGATCGAACCGGGCCTGCCACTGGGGCCGGGACAGATCTACAACAGCAACCGGCGGGTGTTGTGCAGTTGGTTGCAACGCCTGGGCTGCGAGGTGATCGACGCCGGTATCTTGCCCGATGACCTGGAATTGACCCGCACCCGCCTGGGCGCACTGGGTTCGGTGGACTTGATCCTGTCTACCGGTGGAGTCTCGGTGGGGGAAGCGGATTTCCTCGGTATCGCATTGCGCGAGGAGGGTGAGCTGGCCTTGTGGAAGCTGGCGATCAAGCCTGGCAAGCCTTTGACATTCGGTCATTTCCGCGGCGTACCGGTGATCGGCCTGCCGGGGAATCCGGCGTCCACCCTGGTTACGTTCGCCTTGCTGGCGCGCCCGTATCTGTTGCGCCGTCAGGGTGTCGCGGTGGTGCAGCCGTTGCGTTTCGAGGTGCCGGCAGGGTTCGTGTGGGCCAAGCCGGGCAACCGTCGCGAATACCTGCGCGGGCGCCTGGAGCAGGGGCGGGCGGTGATCTACCCGAACCAGAGTTCCGGTGTGCTGCGCAGTGCCGCCTGGGCAGAGGGTTTGGTGGAAGTGGTGGAGGGCAGCACCTTGGCCATCGGTGATCGGGTGAATTTCATTCCCCTGAGTGAAGTGTTGGGCTGAAGAATTTATTTACAGCCCAATGGCTTTTTTCTGACTGCCGAAGGTCAACATCCCTCAGGTCCCCTCCAACAATAGGAGCTTCACCCCATGAGTAAACCCAAGGCACTGTTGATTCTGCACGGCAAGCAAGCCCTCAACGAAGACGTGCGGGCGGCAGTGCAAGGCAAGCGCGAGCAGGGGTGGGAGCTGGCGGTGCGCGTCACCTGGGAGGGCGGCGATGCCCAACGCCTGGTGGGTGAAGCCCTGGATGCCGGCTACACACGCCTGATCGCGGGCGGCGGCGACGGCACGCTGCGTGATGTGGCCGAGGCCATGGCCCGCGCCAAGACCGACGCCAGCCTGGTGCTGATGCCCCTGGGCACTGCCAATGACTTCGCCCGTGCGGCCGGCGTGCCGTTGGAGCCGCGTGAGGCCCTGGCGCTGTTGGACGTTGCGCCGCGCGCTATCGACCTGGGGGAGGTTGGCGGGCAGGTGTTTCTCAATATGGCCACTGGCGGTTTTGGCAGCCAGGTCACGGCCAACACTTCCGAGGATCTGAAAAAGGTGCTGGGCGGTGCGGCCTATCTGTTTACCGGCTTGTCGCGTTTCAGCGAGTTGCGGGCGGCTTATGGGGAGCTGGTGGGGCCGGACTTTCACTGGAGCGGCGAGTTACTGGCCCTGGGCATCGGCAACGGTCGCCAGGCCGGTGGCGGGCACGAGCTGTGCCCGGGGGCAATGGCCGATGATGGCTTGCTGGATATCAGCATCCTGCCGGCGCCTCAGGAAGTGGTCGGCACCTTGCGCAGCCTGATGACCGACGGCTGGGGCCTGGATAACCTGTTTGTGCGGGCACGCCTGCCGTGGGTGGAAATCAAGGTGGCCGAAGGACTGGATATCAACCTGGATGGCGAACCGCTCAAGGGCAGTGACCTGCGCTTCAGCGCCTTGCCCAAGGCCTTGCAGGTGCACTTGCCGGTGGATTCACCGTTGCTGGCTAATCGTCCAGGCTGATGATCTGTTCGCGCACGGCGAACAGCACCAGGCCGGCCACATCAAAAATCTGCAGGCGCTTCATGATCTGCGAGCGGTGAGCTTCCACAGTCTTGATGCTCAGGCCCAGGCCGTGGGCGATTTCCCGGGTGGATTTGCCGCGTACGATCAGGCGCAGGATTTCCAGCTGGCGCGCCGTCAGGTTGTGGCGCTGCACGGGCGCCTCCGGGTGGGACTGGCTGTGGATCAAGGCCTGGTTGATCACGGTGTGGGCGATGGCCGGGCTCAGGTAGCGCTCGTTGTTGCGCAGTGCCAGCAGCGCATGTTCCAGCTCGTTGGCGGTGGTGTCCTTGAGCAGGTAGCCGTGGGCGCCTGCCTCCAGGGCACGCATGATCAATTGCGGGTCGGTGTGCATCGACAGGATCAGCACTTTGCTCTTGGGGTAGGCGTGCTTGAGTTGCTGCAACGCATCCAGGCCGCTGGTGTGCTTCATCGACAGGTCCAGCAAGACGATATCGGGCAGCAAGGCGGTATATTGTGCGAGCAGTTGCGCGCCATCGGTGGCCTCGCCAATCACCGCATAGCCTGGGATATCCAGGATCAGCGCGCGCACACCCGCGCGGATCAGGGCGTGGTCATCTACCAGCAGTAAATTGCAGGTCACTCTAGAACCTCAGGGGAATTGGCCCGTTCGAGGGTACGGGGCGCCCAGGGGAACAGCGCTTCGATTCGCGTGCCAAAGCCGGGTTGGCTATTGACCGTCAGCATGCCGCCCAGTTGATCAATGCGTTCGCACATGCCTGACATGCCCCGTTGCCCCGCAAGGGCCGGGTCGGTGGCGGGGGAGAACCCCCGGCCGTCATCGCTGATAAACAGCGACAACCCCTGTGGCAAACGTTGCAGGCGCACCAGCAGGTTGCGCGCCTGGGCATGGCGCAACATGTTCGTCACGGCTTCCTGGGTGATACGAAAGGCCGCCACCGCCATCTCTTCGGGAATCCCGGTCAGGCGTTGCTGGCATTCCAGGCTCCAATGCACCGGGGTGTTTGCCAGGGTCTTGAGCAGGTGCGCGCGCAGGCTCGCCTCCAGGCCCAGGCTGGTCAGTTGCCGGGGATTGAGAATGGCCGAGACGTCCCGCACTTTGGCCAGGGTTTCGTTGAGGGTGTTGCACAGTACGCCGCACTGGTCCTGCAACTCTGCCGGCGAGCGGCGTTGCAGCCAGTCGCTTTGCAGTTTGGCAGCGGTCAGCAGTTGGCCGATATCGTCATGTAGCTCGCGGCTGAGACGATGGCGCTCGTTTTCCTGGACTTGCAGCAGGCGGTCGGCCAATTCCTGGGGCTGGAACTTGATCGACTTGCGCGAGCGCCAACGCTGCAGGCCGGCGGCGGTCAGGGCGGCGAGGTTGAGCAACAGCAAAAACAGCGGCAGCGGTGCTTTGTGGGCATAGACCCAGAGGCTGACCAGAGTCGCGCACAGGCAAAGACCCAGGGTGATCCAACGGGTATTGCCCGAGAGGACGAACCTGGCGATGAGTGACTTGAGGCTGGCGTACATAGCAGATGGAGCCGATGGGTGTTCGCTGCGGGTAGACCGGTCATGACCGCTGGCCGGGCTCTGTTTGGAAAGCGATTGGGTTTAGTCTTGGTTCGAGGCGCTTCTCAGATTTATTACGTATTCACGGTCGGCCACTTCGAGCGCGCTAATAGTACCACCAACAATTACCGTTGGTCGCCTGCTACAAGGCTTAGTTCAGCGGCGTCTAGTTGTACTATTAATTTGGTTTTGTATCGCTATTACCCATATTGGGTTAATGATAGTTGGCTGGCTAAATATTTGACGAGCATTAGTTGGGCGCCCGCCGGCGGCCTGGATTAACCGCACGGCAGGTTCAGGAGGCGTAGGGCATGGAGTGGCGATGGCGAGCGCCAACATCCTTCTGGGGGATCTGCTGGGCAACCGTCTCAATCAACGTGGTTTGCTCCGCGTCATCCAGGCTGAGTTTGCCGGTCTTGACGTCGATCAGTTCCAGTTGCCAGGCCAGCAGCGTCAGGCAGTCATGCAGGGCTGCAAGTGCCGTATCGTGGAGCTGCATCGGGCTTTGGGCGTTGCTGATCAGGTCCTGGATATGCCGGGAAAAGTTGCCAATGGCGTCCAGCGCCATGGCATCGGCCTTTTCTGCCAGTTTGACCAGGCTGTTTTTCATGCAGTCGATGGCATCGTTATCGTTGCGGATCAAATGCAGGTGGCTCAGGCATTCCTCAGACTTGGCCAGCAGCATTTCTGCCTCCAGGAGGAACTCGGGAAGTGCGTCTTGCCACTCTTTACCGTCGTTCATCATGAAAGTCTCCACAACGTACGGTCAGACAATGAGATGTAATACCGGAGCAACGGCTTAAAACTAGCGCCGAAATATGACCGAGATCTGTAGTTCATTTCTGAATTTTGAGTAGTACTTTTATTTGAATGACCAGCGTCGCGACTGCTGGCGCTGCTTGCAGTGGGAACAACCAGAGGCATTCGCATTACTTCGATTGCCCAGGCGTTAATGCCTGGAAGGCCCTTGGGCCGTGGGCTTGCGATAGCAAACAAAAGCCTGACTCCGTTCATGCAATGAGAATGGCGTCACATTAATGGCTATTGGATATCGCGAATATCAGGTTGGACCTGATTGCGACTAGGGGAATCCCTTACATGGCGGAACCTTATGTCCGTTTGAGGGTCGTGCGGCGTGGCTTGACGACCGGACGGCAAGGTGAGGCCAGTAAAGCATGATGTCAGTGTGACATCAATGCATTTGCGTGGCATTTTACCGGGGGGTCAAGGTTTGGCACTGTCTGCCGATATCTTTCTCCAGTAAGCAGCAAATCTTTCAGCACACCCCAGGAGTCTTCAATGGCTGGCATTCTCGACACGGTAGATCAACGCACGCAACTGGTGGGTGAGAATCGCCTGGAGATCCTTATGTTTCGCCTGGCAGGGCGCCAGTTGTTCGCAATCAACGTGTTCAAGGTGCAGGAAGTCCTGCAGTTGCCCAAGCTGACCCTGATGCCCCAGCGTCACCCGTTTGTCTGCGGCGTGGTCAACCTGCGCGGCCAGACCTTGCCGGTGATCGACCTGTCCCAGGCCATCGGCATGCGTCCGCTGGTACCGGGGCCCAACAGTACCATTATCGTTACCGAGTACAACCGCTCGGTACAGGCGTTCCTGGTGGGCGGCGTCGACCGCATCGTCAACATGACCTGGGAGTCGATCCTGCCACCGCCGGCGAGCGCCGGCCGCCAGCACTACCTCACGGCCATCAGCAAGGTGGATGAGCAGTTGGTGGAAATCATCGACGTGGAAAAAGTCCTCGCCGAGATCGTGCCCTACAACGCCAAGGTCTCCCGGGAAAAACTCGAGGATCCGGTGCTCGAACGTGCCCGTGGTCGCGAAGTGCTGTTGGTGGATGACTCCAACGTGGCCTTGTCGCAACTGCGCGACACTCTGGGGCAACTGGGGGTGAAGATGCATATCGCCAGTGACGGCCTCAAGGCCTTGAACATGCTCAAGGCATGGGCGGACAGCGGCCAGGTGATGACCGACAAACTGTTGATGATCTTCACCGACGCCGAAATGCCCGAGATGGACGGCTACCGCCTGACTACCGAAATCCGCAACGACCCGCGTCTGCGCGGCCTCTATGTGGTGCTGCACACATCCTTGTCGGGCAGCTTCAACGACTCGATGGTGAAGAAGGTCGGTTGCGACAACTTCCTCTCCAAATTCCAGCCCGACAAGTTGGTGGATGTGGTGCGCCAGCGCCTGATGCTGGACGAAGTGCCGGCCTGATTCCGGCCTGTGACGAGGGGGCCTCTAATTGCCGGCCGGGGGAAATTTTGATTCTGCCGGCGTGCTCGTATAGGGTGACGCTTTTGCTCACAGGAACCCACGCTCATGCTTCGTCTCAGCGCGTTGTATCGGTACCCCTTGAAGTCGGGCAAGGCAGAGACCTTGTCGCAGATCGGCCTGGATAAACTCGGGCTGGACGGGGATCGACGCTGGATGCTGGTGGACGAGGCCAGTGGGCGATTCCTGACCCAGCGTGCCGTGGCGCAGATGAGCCAGCTGTCGGCGTTGTGGAATGCCGCCGGTGGCCTGACCTTGAGCGCTGCAGGCCTGCCCACCCTGGATGTGGCGTTGCCCGGCGCCGATGCCGAGCTGCGTGGTGTCACCATCTGGCGCGACACCCTGCGGGTCCCGGACGCCGGTGCTGAGGCCGCCGATTGGGTCAGCCAGTTCATCGGCAAACCGACACGCTTGGTGCAAGTCCCGCTGGAGCGCGCGCGCACCACGGCGGCCGGCTACGGCAAGGACGATGACCAGGTGGCGTTCGCCGACGGTTTCCCCTTGTTGCTGATAGGCCAGGCGTCTCTCGACGACTTGTCGCAACGCGTCGGCCGGCCCATGGAAATGCTGCGCTTTCGCCCCAACCTGGTGATCGAAGGCAGCGAGGCTTTTGCCGAGGATGGCTGGAAGCGCGTGCGCATTGGTGAGGTGGAGTTCCGGGTGGTCAAGTCCTGCTCGCGGTGCATCCTCACCACCATCGACCCGGCGACCGGGGAGCGCAGTGCCGATCGCCAGCCGCTGGCGACCCTGGAAACCTACCGCAAACAGCCCGATGGCGTGATGTTCGGCCAGAACCTGGTCAATGACGGCGCGGGCCGCCTGGAAGTCGGCATGCCGGTGACGATCCTCGAATAACCGTCGCCCATGAAAAATGCCCGCCTCTTGGGAGGCGGGCATTTTTTTGCGCGGAAAAAGCTTAGCCGCGGTATTCGCAGAGGTAGGCAGTGTCCACGGCCACCTTGAGCTGGAACTTGCTGTCGGCAGGCACATTGAACTGGCTGCCGGCGGCGAAGGTTTCCCAGGCGTCGCTGCCTGGCAACTTGACGGTGAGCGCGCCCGAGACCACGTGCATGATTTCACGCTGGGCCGTGCCGAATTCGTATTCACCCGGAGCCATCACGCCGATGGTCGCCGGACCTTCAGGGGTGCCGAAGGCGATCGACTTGACGGTGCCGTCGAAGTACTCATTGACTTTGAACATGGGCGAATCCTCGAAAAAAGGGGCAAGAAAGGTCGGCCAGTATGCCTTCTACACGGGCAAAATCAACGGCAGCAAACGCGCGGTATTGCGCGCATCTTCCAGTGCCCGGTGTTGCTGGCCGTTGAACTGCATGCCCGCCAGTTGCAAGGCGCCATTGAGCCCCAACGGCTTGTCCAGGCGTCGGGCCTTGGCGAAGCGTTGCTTGAGGTTCACATGGGGTGTCTGGCTTAGCGCGCTGGCCAAGCCATGGCGCTGCCACTCCAACTCCAGTTGCTGGCGATCATAGTCGCCCCAGCTGGCCCAGCCTTCCAGGCGCGGATGATGCTGGCCCAGCCAGCGTTCGAACAGCGGCCAGACCTCGGTCAAGGGCGCTGCGCTGTCGATACTGGCCTGGCTGATGTGCGTCAGCTGGCGGCAGAACGGCGTCAACAACGGGCGGCGCAAGGGCCGCACGAAGCGCTGGAAATGGTCCAGCTCGCGGCCCTGACGGTTGACCAGGCTCACGCCGATTTCGATGATTTCCATCTCCGACACGGGCCAGCCGCCGTCATCCGTTGTGGCTTCAAGATCAATAATCAGCCAATGAGGCATCGCAGGTTCCCGTACTCATCCCTTTCTGATGGGGATAGAGCGTAGCCAAGCCTGGTAGTTCCGCCCAGGGCTACTCGATCTGCAGCAATACCTGGCGATTGCGCACTTGATCACCGGCGCTGACGTGAATGGCCTTGACCACCCCGTCGATGCCCGCTTTGAGCGGATGCTCCATTTTCATCGCTTCGAGCACCAGCAGCAGTTGGCCCTTGCTCACCACATCCCCTTCGCGCACCTGCAGCAGGGTAATGGCACCGTCCATCGGCGCCTTGACCGTGCCGCTGCTGACGGGCGCTTCACGACTGGCCACGGTTTGCGTCTGGTTGCTCACGCACAGGCTGGTGCCGGCATTCAACAGCCAGAGCTGGGAGCCTTGCAGGTGATAGGCAATCCGCCGCCGAATGCCGTTGATGACCAGGCTGGCCCAGCGTCCGTCGCTGTCGAGGAGGTGGATGTCGATGTTGCCGACTTGCAGATGATCCTCCGCCAGTAAGCGGGCGCTGACCTCATGGCGGTGCTCATCGACGCCCAGGCGGTAGGTCCAGGGCACGCTGGCATTGTTGCGCCAGCCTGCCAGGGCCGGGCCATGCACTGCCGCGCTGTGCCGATAAAACAGGGCGGCGGCCAGAGCCAGGTCTTCTTCGCTGACGGCAGGGCGGGCAATGTCACTGAAGTGTTCGGCAATAAATCCGGTGCTGAAATCCGCCGCGACAAATTGCGCATGCCCCAGCAGGTCCACCAGTAACCGCTGATTGCTGGGGATCCCCAGGAGCACGCAGTCCTGCACCGCCCGCAGCAGCTTGCGCCGGGCCTCTTCGCGGGTAGCGCCATGGGCGATGATCTTGCCCAGCATCGGATCATAGAACGGGCTGATGCGCTGCGGGGCTTGCAATCCATGATCGACCCGCACCCCGGCTGCCGGCTCCCAGCGCAACACCTCGCCAGTTTGTGGCAAGAAACCCTGGGCCGGGTCTTCGGCGTATAGGCGCACTTCCATGGCATGCCCGCTCAGCGTCACCTGGTCCTGGCGCAAGGGCAGGGGCTGGCCGGCGGCGATTTGCAGTTGCCAGTCCACCAGGTCCAGGCCGGTGATCAGTTCGGTGACGGGGTGCTCCACTTGCAGGCGGGTGTTCATTTCCAGGAAATAGAACCGCCCGCTCCGGTCCAGCAGGAACTCCACAGTGCCCGCGCCGACATACGCCACTGCGCGTCCGGCCTTGAGCGCCGCTTCGCCCATGGCCTGGCGCAGTTCGGTAGTCATGACCGGGCAGGGTGCTTCTTCGATGACCTTCTGATGGCGGCGCTGGACCGAGCAATCACGTTCGCCCAGGTAGATCAGGTTGCCGTGGGCATCGCCGAACAGCTGGATTTCCACATGGCGCGGTTCGATCAGCGCCTGCTCCAGAATCAGTTCGTCGCTGCCAAAGGCATTCAGGGCCTCGGAGCGTGCGGTGTGCAGTTGTTCGAGCAACTGCGCCGGCGCGTGCACCAGGCGCATGCCGCGTCCGCCGCCGCCGGCACTGGCCTTGATCATCAGCGGGTAGCCGATGCGCTCGGCTTCGCTCTGCAGGGTGGTGTCGTCCTGCGCGCTGCCTTGGTAGCCGGCAATGCACGGCACCCCGGCGTCGAGCATGGCGATTTTTGACAGGCGCTTGCTGCCCATCAACTCGATGGCGTCGGCGCTGGGGCCGATAAATACCAGGCCGGCGGCAATGCAGGCCTTGGCGAACTCGGGGTTCTCCGAGAGAAAGCCGTAGCCGGGGTGGATCGCATCGGCGCCGGTCAGGCGTGCGGCATTGAGGATCGCCGGGATGTTCAGGTAAGACTGCTGCACCGGGGCGGGGCCGATATCCACCGCTTCGTCGGCCATTTGTACGTGCAGGGCGTTGGCGTCGGCTGCGCTATAGATCGCCACGGTGCGGTAGCCCAGGGCCTGGGCGGTGCGCTGGATTCGGCAGGCGATTTCGCCGCGGTTGGCGATCAGTATTTTATTGAAACTGGGCATTTTGGGTCCCTGTTTGATTGGTTTCGCAGGCGCGGGCTTGTGTGGGCGCTGGCTTGCCTGCGATTGCATCACCTCGGTATCCCTGACAGATCCAGGTGCCCGCATCGCAGGCAAGCCAGCTCCTACAGGGGATGTGGCGTTTTCAAGATCAACTCACCCACCTGGCCTTGCGCTTCTCGACAAACGCCCGCGTCCCCTCAATGCCTTCTTCCCCGGTCACCGCCTCGGCAAACCAATCGGCAGCCTGATCCAGCAGCAGCTCCAGCGGCTGATCCAGGCTCTGGAGCAACAACGCCTTGGTTCGCGCATTGGCGCGCGGTGCACAGCGCAATACCTGCCCCAACACCTCATCCAGGCGCTGCGCCAATCCTTGGGGGGCATGCTCGACAAAATGCACCACCCCCAGGCGCTGCGCCTCGACCCCGTCAAACCGCGCCGCAGTCAGCGCCAGGCGCCGGGCGTGGGTCAGGCCGATGCGCCGCACCACAAACGGTGCGATCTGCGCCGGCAGCACGCCGAGGCTGGTTTCCGGCAAGCCGAACTGTGCCTGGTGGTCGGCAATGGCGATGTCGCTGACACACGCCAGGCCAAAACCGCCGCCCAGCACCGCGCCCTGCAACACCACAATCACCACCTGGGGCAGGGCTTCGACTTCTTGCAACAGCGCGCCAAACACCCGGTTCAAATCACGCAAGCCTTCGCGGCTGCCCGCGCGGCTCATGTCCTTAACATCGGCGCCCGCACAGAAGTGCCCGCCAGCGCCACTGATCACCAATGCCCGCACCTGCTCGTCACGGGCGACATCCGTCAGCACGGCGCGCAGTTCGCTGACCATCTGCACGCTCATGGCATTGCGGTTCTGCGGGCGGTTGAGGGTGATGTGCAGCACGCCGTTGTGCGGCTCCAGCAGCAGGGTTTCACAGGCGTTCACGATTTTTTCCCCGGCAGCGTACCCATCAGTTTGCAGATGATCCCCAGCATGATCTCGTCGGCGCCGCCGCCAATCGACACCAGGCGCACGTCACGATAGGCGCGGGCCACCGGGTTGTCCCACATAAAGCCCATGCCGCCCCAGTACTGCAGGCAGCTGTCGCTGACTTCGCGGCCCAGGCGCCCGGCCTTGAGCTTGGCCATTGAGGCCAGCCGCGTCACGTCCTGGCCCTTGAGGTATTGCTCGGTGGCCTGGTAGACCAGGGCGCGTAGGCATTCGATCTCGGTGGACAGCTCGGCCAGGCGAAAGTGGATCACCTGGTTGTCGATCAGGGCCTTGCCGAAGGTCTGGCGCTCCTTGCAGTAGGCGATGGTGCTGTCGACGCAGGCCTCCAGGCCCTTGATCATATTGGCCGCACCAAATAACCGTTCTTCCTGGAACTGCAGCATCTGCATCATGAAGCCCGCGCCTTCATGGCCGATGCGGTTGCGCTGGGGCACGCGCACATCATCGAAAAACACCTGGGCGGTTTCCGAGCTATGCATGCCGAGCTTTTCCAGGGGCGGGCTGACGCTGATCCCGGGGGTGTTCATCGGCACCATGATCAGTGACTTGTTGATATGCGGCTTGCCGTCCGAGGTGTTGGCCAGCAGGCAGATAAAGTCGGCGCTGGGGGAGTTGGTGATCCACATCTTGCTGCCGTTGATCACGTAGTCGTCGCCGTCCTTGCGGGCGTGGGTTTTCAAGCCGGCCACGTCGGAGCCAGCGCCGGTCTCCGAGACGCCGATGCAGCCCACCTGTTCGCCGCTGATGGCCGGGCGCAGGAATTCGTCGCGCAGTTCATCGGAGCCAAAACGTGCGAGGGCCGGGGTGCACATATCAGTCTGCACGCCGATGGACATCGGGATGCCGCCACAGAGGATGGTGCCGAACTCTTCGGCGGCGACAATCGAGTAGCTGTAGTCCAGGCCCATGCCGCCGAACTTCTCCGGCTTGGAAATACCCAGCAGACCGAGATCGCCGGCCTTGCGGAAAATCTCGTGGATGGGAAAGCGCCCGGCTTTTTCCCATTCGTCGACGTGGGGGTTGATCTCGCGCTCGACAAAACCCCGTACGGTACGGCGCAGCTCTTCGTGTTCCTGGGTGAAGATCATTTTTATTGTTCTCCTGATCGTTAAAAGCGCGCGGCGCCAAAGCTGTTGGGTTGCAATTGGCGCACCTGGGCTTGCTGGCAGATATCCAACAGGTAGCCCAGCAGCGTGCGGGTGTCCCGCGGGTCAATCAGCCCGTCGTCCCACAGGTTGGCGCTGCCATACAGGGCCGTGGACTGGCTATCGAGTTTCTGCGCGGTGACGTGTTCGAGCATGTCGAGCACCTTGGGGTCGGGCACCAGGCCGTCTTTCAACTGCTTGGCCTCGGTGACAATGCGCAGCACCTTGCCGGCCTGGGCGCCGCCCATCACGGCGGTGCGGCTGTTGGGCCAGGCGAAGATAAAGCGTGGGTCCAGGCCACGGCCGCACATCGCATAGTTGCCGGCGCCGTAGGAACCGCCGACCACCACCGTGAGCTTGGGCACGCGGGCATTGGCCACCGCCTGGATCATCTTCGCGCCGTGCTTGATCACGCCTTGTTGCTCGGATTCGGTGCCCACCATAAAGCCGGTGGTGTTGTGGAAAAACAGCAGCGGTGTCTGGCTCTGGTCGCACAGCTGGATAAATTGCGCGGCCTTGCTCGCGCCCTTGGGCGTGATCGGGCCGTTGTTGCCGATAAACCCGCAGGCCCGGCCCTGGATGTGCAGGTGGCCGCAGACGGTGTGGGGATCGAACTCGCCCTTGAACTCCAGGAAGTTGGAGCCATCGGCGATACGCGCGATGATTTCCCGTACGTCATAGGGCTTTTTCGGGTCCGAGGGGATCAGGCCCAGCAGCTCTTCAATCGGATACAGCGGCTCTGTATAGGTCCGCGCCGGCTGGGGTGGCAGCCGGTCGTCCCAGGGCAGCAGGCTGACAATCTCGCGCACGATGCGCACGCCGTCGGTGTCATTTTCCGCCAGGTATTCGGCGGTGCCGGCGGTTTGCGCATGCATCTGGGCGCCGCCCAGTTCCTCGTCCGTCGCCACTTCGCCGGTGGCGGCCTTGAGCAGCGGCGGGCCGGCCAGGAACAGCTTGGCCTTGCCGCGCACCACCACCACGTAATCCGAAAGCCCCGGCTGATAGGCACCGCCGGCGGTGGCCGAGCCGTGCACCACGGTGATCTGCGGCAGGCCCATGGCTGACATCCGCGCCTGGTTGGCGAAGCTGCGCGCGCCTTCGACGAAAATCTCCGCCGCGTAATTAAGATTGGCGCCGCCGCTTTCGGCCAGGGTCACCACCGGCAATTTGTTCTCCATGGCGATCTGTTGCAGGCGCAGGGATTTTTTCAAGCCGCTGGGGGAAATCGTCCCGCCCTTGATTGCGCTGTTGTTGGCCACCACCAGCAGGCGCACGCCGCTGACATAGCCGATACCGGCAATCAGCCCGCCGCCGGCCGCGCTGCCATCCTTGTCGTCGTGCAGCTTGTAACCGGCCAGGCTTGCCAGTTCGAGGAAGGGCGCACCGGGGTCGAGCAACAGGTTGAGGCGCTCACGGGGCAGCAGTTGGCCGCGTTTGTCGAACTTGCCCTTGGCCTCGGCGGCCTTGTCCAACAGGTTCTGTTCCAGTTGGCGCAGATGATGGATGGCGGTGAGCATGGCCTCGCGGTTCTGTGCGAACTGCGGGTTGTGGGTGTCGAGTAGGGAGTCGATGACCGGCATGGTTTATTGGCCCTCCTTGAGCACATCCGGCAGGTAGGCGCGGTGAAAACCATTGAACGACGGGCTCGGCGGCTGCGCCTTGTGCAGCGGCCAGGCGCGGCTGCCCAGGCTGGCGGCGCCGTCGATGCGCAAGGTGCTGCCGCTGACGAATGCGGCGGCGGGGCTGAGCAGGAACACAATCGCCGCACTGACTTCCGATTCGGTGCCGATACGCTTGAGGGGCACGTGCTCGCGCAGGGTCGGGATCACCGCCTTGAACGCGCCTTCGTAGGTGTCCATGCCACTGGAGGCGATCCAGCCCGGCGCCACTGCGTTGACCCGCACCCCGGCGTAACCCCATTCGAACGCGGCGGTCTTGGTGAAGTTGTCCATCCCCGCGCGCGCCGCGCCCGAGTGGCCCATGCCGGGCATGCCGCCCCACATGTCGGCCAGCATGTTGACGATGGCACCGCCGTGCTTGCTCATTGACTGATTGAACACTTCCCGCGCCATCAGGAAACCGCCCACCAGGTTGGTACGCATTACGGTTTCAAAGCCTTTTTGATTGATCGACGCCAGGGGCGAGGGGTATTGGCCGCCGGCATTGTTCACCAGACCCTGGATCGGCCCGTGTGCCTCGATGATCTGGCTGACCAGCGCCTTCACCGCTTCTTCATCGCGGATATCACAGGCGTGCCAGCTGGCGTGGCCGCCGTCTTGGGTAATTTCCTGGGTGACCCGTTGCAGCTTTTCCGGCTTGCGCCCCACCAGCACCACATGGGCGCCGAGTGCCGCCAGTTCATGGGCGGTGCAACGGCCAATGCCGCTGCCGCCACCGGTGACGATAAGGGTCTGCCCCTGGAACAGGTCGGCTTTGAAGATCGAGTCGAAGGCCACGGCGAGAGTCCCTTAGGTGAGTTGATCGGCGATGTGGCGGGGCACGGCAATCGGGATTTCCAGCAGTTGCTGGGCGAAAGCCTTGCCTTGTGGGTCGATGCGCAGGCTGGCGATACCGCCGCCGCCCAGGGCATTTTCGAGGAGGAAGTTGAGGCTGTGGCTGCCCGGCAGGTACCAGCGCTCGACGCGCCCGTGCAGTGGGTCGAGTACATGGCTCATCCAGTCGACGATCACCTCTGGGGTCAGTGCCTCGGCAATCCATGGCAGGTATTCGGGCCGGCGCGCGATTACGCCAATATTGCTGTGATTACCCTTGTCCCCGGAGCGCGCCACGGCCAGCTTGACCAGGGGCACGCTGGCCTCGGCGCGGCCTTCGGGTTTGGGCGGGTCGAGGGGCGCGTGGGGCGTGCTCAGGGCGGCCGTGGCAGGCAGTTCGCAAGGGTGGGATTGCCCCTGGACGTCGACGCTCAGGCGGCACGCGCTTTTGTCGATCAGGAACGAAAACAGGCGGATCAGTGGATACACCGTGGGCCTGCCGCCGACAATGCCGGTCAGGCCCGGCGTCATGCCGGTGGCCGCCTGGGCGATTTCCCGGGCGAACAGCACCAGGGCCTGTTTGCTTGGGTGACGCACCGCCAGCTTGAGCACCACTTCGCGACAATCCTGGCGCCGGGCATGGGCGCCGTAGGTGGCCTCACTGCCGAGCAACTCGATGCTGACCTCGGTATAGGGTGCCCAGCCGCGCTGGCTGAACAACTGCGAGGTCTTGTTGATGATCGCCTGGCCGACCCGTTCGGCCTTGGCCACCGCGTCGATGCCGGCCAGCAGGCAACTGGCGGTACAGCGGAAACCGTCGGGGTAGGTGGCACTGACTTTGTACTGGTCGGTGGGTGCCAGCCCTTTGGCACCGCGCAGACGCACGCGGTTTTCGCCTTGTTGCTCCAGCGTGACCTGGCTGAAGTCGCAGATCACATCCGGCAGCAGGTAGGCGCGTGGGTCGCCGATCTCATACAGCAGTTGTTCGGCGACGCTCAGTTCGCTGATCAGGCCGCCTGTGCCCGGCACTTTGCTGACGGTGAACTGGCCGTCGGCACTGACCTCGACAATCGGGAAACCGATGTGCTCGTAGTCCGGCACCTCGCGCCAATCGGTGAAGTTGCCGCCGGTGCACTGCGCGCCACATTCGATGATATGCCCGGCCAGTGCAGCCTGGGCCAGGTGGTCGTAGTCCTGCCACGCCCAGTTGAATTCATGCACCAGGGCCGCGCTGACCACTGCGCTGTCCACCACGCGCCCGGTGATGACGATATCGGCGCCCAGTTGCAGGGCCTGGACGATACCCGGCGCGCCGAGGTAGGCATTGGTCGACACGCACATCGCCGGCAAAGGCGCGCCGCTGAACATATCGCTGATGCCCTGCAGTTGCTTGAACTGCGGTTGCAGGTCATCGCCCAGCACTACGGCGATTTTCAGCGGCACCCCGGCCTGGTCGCAGACGGCCTGCAAGGCGGCGGCGCAGGCCTGGGGGTGGATGCCGCCGGCGTTGCTGATCACCCGGATGCCCTGGCGCTGGATATCACCGAGCAACGGCGCCAGGACTTCGACGAAATCCGGGGCGTAGCCGGCCTGGGGGTCTTTCATGCGCGCCCCGGCGAGGATCGACAGGGTGACTTCGGCCAGGTAGTCGAACACCAGGTAGTCCAGCGCGCCGCCTTGCACCAACTGCGCGGCGGCGGTGCAGGTGTCGCCCCAGAATGCACTGGCGCAGCCGATACGAACGGTCTTGTTCATGGGACGTCCTTCTCTGCAAAATCGCTGGGTCGAGACTACCAAGCAAGCGCTTGGTTTGTAAACTGCGTACACAACTTGTGCCCAAGCGCTTGCTTGGGTGGCTGCCACGGCCTAAATTGCCGGCCATGACGCAATCAAAGTAGTTGAGGAGAGCAGCATGGATGAGCAAAAAGCCCTGGAGGTGATGCGCACCATGGTGGACGGCGGGCAACTGACCGACCCCGACAGCGCCCGGGGCAAGCTGCTGCAGACCGCGGCTCACCTGTTTCGCAACAAGGGCTATGAACGCACTACCGTGCGCGACCTGGCCAGTGCGGTGGGGATCCAGTCCGGCAGCATCTTCCACCACTTCAAGAGCAAGGACGAAATCCTGCGGGCGGTGATGGAGGAAACCATCCATTACAACACCGCGCTGATGCGCGCCTCCCTGGCCGAGGCGAGCAGCGTGCGCGAACGGGTGCTGGCGCTGATTCGCTGTGAGTTGCAGTCGATCATGGGCGGCAGCGGCGAGGCCATGGCGGTGCTGGTGTATGAATGGCGTTCGCTGTCGGCAGAAGGGCAGGCCCAGGTGCTGGCATTGCGCGATGTCTACGAAGAGATCTGGTTGCAGGTATTGGGGGAGGCCAAGCAGGCTGGGTATATCAAGGGTGATGTATTTATCACTCGGCGTTTCCTGACCGGGGCGCTGTCGTGGACCACGACCTGGTTCCGCGCCCAGGGCAGCATGACCCTCGAGCAATTGGCCGATGAAGCATTGCTGCTGGTGCTGAAGGCGGATTAGGCGGGTAAAGCAAGCGATTTAATTGTCGGGCCGGAAGTTGTCTCCCCGGACAAAAACGCCTAGCTTAGCGAGATCCAGATTTTGAACGGTGCGTGCCTGATGTTTTCGCCATTGCGGCTGGCTGCAGGATTAACAGTATTGGCAATGGGCACCTTGTGGCAGGCGCAGGTTTCGGCGGCCCAATTGGTACGGGTCGGTGCTGCGCATTTTCCACCGTATACGGTGCGCCCGGAGCAGGGCGCCGACAGCGGGCTGCTCCCGCAATTGCTGGAAGCGCTGAACCGTGCGCAGCGCGAGTACCAGTTTGTGCTGGTACCCACCTCCATTCCCCGGCGTTTTCGTGATTTCCAGCAGGGCCGGATCGATATGGCCATCTTCGAGAACCCGCAGTGGGGTTGGCAGGATATCCCCCATGCCAGTGTCGACATGGGCCTGGAGGACGCCGAGATATTCGTTGCCCAGCGCCAGACCGATCGCGGCCAGGGCTATTTCACCGATCTGACGGGCAAGCGCCTGGCGGTGTTCAGCGGTTATCACTACGCCTTCGCCAACTTCAACCCCGACCCCAAGGCCATGGCCGCGCAGTTCAACGCCACCTTGACCTATTCCCATGACAGCAACTTGCTGATGGTGACCCGTGGCCGCGCGGATATCGCCCTGGTCACACGTTCTTACCTCAGTGACTTTATGGTGCGCAATGCCGACACCGCCGGGCAGTTCCTGGTGTCGGAGCGCATTGATCAGGTGTACCACCACTACGCCTTGCTGCGGCCCAAGGCGGCGATCAGCGGCCCGGCGTTTGCCGCATTGCTCAAGGATCTGCGCGACAGCGGCGAGCTGTTGAAGATCTTCGAACCGTACCGCATTGATGTGCTGCCGGTAGCTGACGCGCCCTGATCCGGGCAACGCCCGCTTAAATTTTTGCTGCTGGTTCACGTCACTTCGTCTAACTGTCGACGATTATCGTGAGCCCCCTCCATGCCCAATCCCCAAGACTTGTCAGTCCTGCCACTCCCGGCAGGGCCTGCCCTTAACGCAGACGAAAGCGATGGCCGCCTGACCCTGACTCTCGCAGGCCAGCCGCTGGTGCGCCTGCGCCTGGCGCGCGGCGAAGAGCTGCACCTGCAGTTGCAAAGCCCCGGTGAGGTGCCGTCGGTGCAGGCCTTGTGGGCCGCCTGTTACTGGCTGTTTGCCCGGGAGCCTGAGCGCCAGCAACTGGCCTGGCACCTCGAATACGCCCCTGACGAGGCCCTGCGCAGCGGCCTGCTGCTGGCCACGGATGTGGCAGGGCAGTTCCGTTGCGAGCGCACTCTGTTCTGGCAATTGCCACAGCCGTGGTTGGGCCAGCCGGTGAGTGGCGCTTATCCGCAGCAAATGATCCTCAGCAATGGCAAGCGCCATCCGGTGCGTGCGCCCAAACCGTGCGGCGAAGTCTACCGACGTTTCGACGCGCGCCTGGGCGCGTGGATTTCACTGCGTACGCTGGAGATCGACGTGGACCTGGCCCGCTTCAATCGCTGGCAGAACAGCGCGCGGGTCGCCAGTTTCTGGCAGGAAAGCGGCAGCCTGGAGCAGCATCGGGACTATCTGGAGAAGCTTGCAGCTGACCCACATGCCTTGACGCTGATCGGCTGTTTCGACGATGAGCCGTTTGCCTATTTCGAGGCGTATTGGGCCAGGGAGGATCGCATTGCGCCGTTCTATGAGGTGGACGATTACGATCGGGGCATCCATATGCTGGTGGGGGAGGAGCACCACCGCGGGCCGCACAAGGTGGCCAGTTGGCTGTCGGCGCTGGTGCACTACCTGTTTCTCGACGACCCGCGCACCCAGCGGGTGGTGGCGGAGCCCAGGGCCGACAACGCGAAGATGATTGGGTATATGCAGAACCAGTGTTTCCACTGCGAGAAGGAGTTCGATTTCCCCCACAAGCGCGCGGCGCTGATGATGCTGGGGCGGGAGCGGTTTTTTGAGCGGTGTGGGTTGGCCTGAGACCTTGGGGGTAATGAAGATCAACTGTGGGGGCTTGTGTGGGAGCGGGCTTGCCCGCGATAGCGGTGTGTCAGCCACTGGATTGACTGGCTGATCCAATGCCATTGCGGGCAAGCCCGCTGCCATACAAGCTCATGCCTCATTGCAATGGCGTGGTGGTCAGACCCGTCGGGCAAACGTATCGCTATGGGTCCCCGAAACCTTACGGCAGTGCACCAACGCATCACGGATCATAAAGTTGACCAGCGTTGGCGACACCCCCAGTTCCTTGGCGATGTCCTTTTGCGGCACGCCATGCAGACGGTACATCTCGAACGCGTAGCGCGTGCGCTGGGGCAACTCTGTCAGGGCGTCGGCGATGTTTTCCAGGGTGGAAAAATTGATGTGCGAGGTTTCCGGTGAAGCGCCATGAATAACCACATTCAAGCCTTCCTCTTCCGTCCCGGAGTACTTCAGTTCCAGGGCCTGTTTACGGTAGTGGTCGATAGCCAGGTTACGCACGATCTGGAACAGGTAGCTCAGTTGAGCCTTGAACGATGAGGTGATCTGCGGGGCCGATTGCAGTCTGAAGTAGGCGTCCTGCACCACGTCTTCGGCACGGGAACGGCAGCCGGTAATGCGCGCCGCGATCTTGACCAGGATCAGTCGATTATCGACAAACGCCTGGAGTAACGGTGAATCGCACCTGCTTGTGGATACTTGTTCCGTCATGGAAATCACCTTGCTGCAAATATGGTTAGTGGAGGGCATCCCTGCTGAGGCCTCCTACACATCGGGCAACAAATTATGCTTAATGATAATGATTGTCAAATGAGAAGTGGAACTAATCTTATACCGAAAGACAAACTGTGAGGCGCTTCTCTTTGTGTGCCGGCCCTGGCAGGCAGACTAATTATTTTGCCGGGCCATCCGTTCTCATTGGTGACAGGCCAGCCAACACGCCGGCCATGGATTTGCACCCGGAGGAGGACGACATGCGTTTCTATCGCGAGAACCCAGCGATCCAGGCAGGGGTGGTCTGAGATGAGCACGTCGACCCGCTTGCGCCTGTTTTGCCTGCCCTATTCGGGCGCCAGCGCCATGTTCTACAGCCGCTGGCGTCGGGCACTGCCGGAGTGGTTGCAAGTGCGCCCGCTGGAGTTGCCGGGGCGTGGCATGCGCATGGACGAGCCCTTGCAGCGCGATATCAAGGTGCTTGCCGCGCAGTTGGCGGATGAGATCAGCGCCGAACTCGACGGCCCTTACGCCCTGTTTGGCCATAGCCTGGGCGGTTTGCTGGCTTTCGAGCTGGCCCATGCCCTGCGTGAACGCGGGCTGCCTGAACCGCTGGCGCTGTTTGCTTCGGCCACCGCCGGCCCGGCGCGACGGGATGTCAGCGAATACGCCATTGAAAAAGACGACACCCAACTGATCGAGCGCCTGCGCAAGCTCAAGGGCACGCCCGAAGACGCGTTGACCAACCGCGAATTGATGCAATTGACGCTGCCGATCCTGCGCGCCGACTTCCTGTTGTGCGGCAGTTTCCAGTATGGCGAGCGCGAGCCGTTGTCGATGCCGATCCATGTGTTTGGCGGCAAGCAGGATGACGTGCGCGCCGACGAGTTACTCGACTGGCAGGAAGACACCGCCAGTGGTTTCTCCCTGGACATGTTCGAGGGGCACCATTTCTTTCTGGTGCAACAGGAAAGCTCACTGTTGCGCTGCCTGCGCCGCTACGCCGACGAACACTTGACCCGCTGGCGCCATAGCGCTGCACGGCGGGCGGCCCTGGCGACCGGCTGAACACGCCGCCGCGCGCCCATGCCCTCTATCCCCGATTTCCCCGTAAGCCGATTTCAGGCAGGAACCCCTCATGATGGACGCCTTCGAACTTCCCCGCACCCTGGTCCAGTCTCTCCAGCGCCGCGCCGCGCAGACCCCGGACCAGGTGGCCCTGCGCTTTCTGGCTGAGTCTGCCGCCGAGACCGTGGTGCTCAGCTACCGTGACCTGGACCTGCGCGCCCGCACCATCGCTGCCGCCTTGCAGGCCTCGGCCGGGCTAGGTGAGCGTGCGGTGCTGCTGTTCCCCAGCGGCCCGGATTATGTCGCGGCGTTCTTTGGCTGCCTGTACGCGGGGGTGATCGCGGTGCCGGCCTATCCGCCGGAGTCTACTCGCCGGCATCACCAGGAGCGGTTGCTGTCGATCATCGCCGATGCCGAGCCCAAGCTGTTGCTGACCAGCAGTGGTTTGCGCGACGCCCTGGGGCAGATCGAGCAAGCGCCGCCCTTGCTCTGTGTGGATGAACTGCACAGCGAAATCGCCGCCGGCTGGGTCGCGCCAAACCTGCAGGACGACGATATCGCCTTCCTGCAATACACCTCCGGCTCCACCGCCTTGCCCAAAGGTGTGCAAGTCAGCCACGGCAACCTGGTGGCTAACGAATTGCTGATCCGTCGCGGCTTTGGCATCGACCTCAACCCCGATGACGTGATTGTCAGCTGGCTGCCGCTGTACCACGACATGGGTTTGATCGGCGGCCTGTTGCAACCGATCTTCAGCGGCGTGCCCTGCGTGTTGATGTCGCCAGCGTACTTCCTTGGCCGCCCGTTGCGCTGGCTGGAAGCGATCAGCCAATACCGCGGAACCATCAGCGGTGGCCCGGACTTCGCCTACCGCCTGTGCAGCGAGCGGGTCAGCGACTCGGCCCTTGAGCGCCTGGACCTGAGCCATTGGCGCGTGGCCTATTCCGGTTCCGAGCCGATCCGTCTCGACACCCTGGAGCGCTTCGCCGAGAAGTTCGCCCCGTGCGGTTTTACCCCGAACAACTTCTTCGCCTCCTATGGCTTGGCCGAAGCGACCCTGTTTGTCGCCGGCGGCACCCGTGGCCAGGGCATCCCGGCGTTGCGCCTGGACGAACAGGCGCTGGCCGCCAACCGTGCCGAACCAGGGCAGGGCACCGCGATCATGAGCTGTGGCACGAGCCAGCCCGAGCACGCGGTGCTGATCGTCGAGCCGCAGACTCTCGCCGAGCTGGACGACAACTGCGTCGGCGAGATCTGGGCCACCGGCCCGAGCATTGCCCACGGCTACTGGCGCAACCCCGAAGCCACCGCCAAGACGTTTGTACAGCACGCCGGTCGCACCTGGTTGCGCACCGGTGACCTGGGCTTTATCCGCGACGGCGAGGTGTTTATCACCGGGCGCCTGAAAGACCTGCTGATCGTGCGCGGGCACAACCTGTACCCGCAGGACATCGAGCAAACCGTCGAGCGCGAAGTGGAAGTGGTGCGCAAGGGGCGTGTCGCGGCATTTGCGGTGAATGACCAGGGCCTGGAAGGCATCGGCATCGCCGCAGAAATCAGCCGCAGCGTGCAGAAAATCCTGCCGCCGGAAGCCCTGATCAAAGCCATTCGCCAGGCAGTGGCCGAGGCCTATCAAGAAGCGCCCTGCGTGGTGGTGCTGCTCAACCCCGGCGCGTTGCCGAAAACCTCCAGTGGCAAGGTCCAGCGTTCGGCCTGCCGCACCCGCCTGGCCGATGGCAGCCTCGACAGCTACGCGCAGTTCCCCGATCAGCGCGCGCAGGCGGGCGATGGGGCACTGGCGTCAGACCTGCAACAGCAGATCGCCGCGATCTGGTGCGAACAGTTGCAGGTGGCGCAAGTGGCTGGCGATGATCACTTCTTCTTGCTCGGCGGCAACTCCATCAGCGCCACCCAAGTGGTTGCCCGCCTGCGCGAAACCCTGGGCCTGGAACTCAATCTGCGCCTGCTGTTCGAGGCGCCGGTGCTGGCCGAATTCGCCGCCAGTGTCGGCCAATTGCAGGCGGACGGGGGCGTGGCCCAGGGCGCAATCAGCGCTTTGTCACGCCAGCAGGATATGCCGCAATCCCTGGCGCAAAATCGCCTGTGGATCACCTGGCAACTGGACCCGCAGAGCAGTGCCTACACCATCCCCGGTGCCCTGCGCCTGCGCGGCGAGCTGGATGAAGACGCGCTGCACGCAAGCTTCGCGCAACTGATCCAGCGCCACGAAGCGCTGCGTACGCGGTTCTATGAGCGCGACGGCCAGGGCTACCAGCGCGTGGATGCACAGCGTGAGTTTGCCGTGCAAGTCATCGACCTGCGCGACCTGCCGCTGGCCGAGCGTGAAGCCCGCGCCGCGCAGATCCGCGAGGACGAGGCACGCACCCAGTTCGATCTGGAGCAAGGCCCGTTGTTGTGGGTCACGCTGTTGCGCCTGGACGATGAAGATCACCAGTTGCTGGTGACCCTGCACCACATCATCGCCGATGGCTGGTCGCTGACTGTATTGATCGACGAGTTCTCGCGCCTCTACGCTGCTGCGTCCCAGGGCCAGCGCCTCGAGTTGCCGGCCCTGGCTGTACAGTACGCCGACTACGGCAGTTGGCAGCGCCAATGGCTGGCCGCAGGCGAGGGCCAGCGCCAGTTGGCCTACTGGCAGCAGCAACTGGGTGACGAACATCCCATCTTGAGCCTGGCCACCGACCACCCGCGCTCGGCCCAGCAACGGCGCAGCGCTTCACGCTACAGCGTGCGCCTGGACGCCAGCCTGGGCGAAGCGATCCGCCAGACCGCCCAAGCGCACCAGGCCACGCCGTTCATGCTGTTGCTGGCGGCGTTCCAGAGCCTGCTGTACCGCTACAGCGGCCAGCGCGATATCCGCATCGGTGTGCCCAACGCCAACCGTACACGCCACGAAACCCAGGGCCTGATCGGCTTCTTTATCAATACCCTGGTGATGCGCGCCGAGGTGGATGCGCGCCTGCCCTTCAGCGAGCTGCTGGCGGCGACGCGCCTGGCCGCCACCGAGGCCCAGGCCCATCAGGACTTACCCTTCGAACAGCTGCTGGAAGCCTTCCCCCAAGCCCGGGAACAAGGCCTGTTCCAGGTCATGTTCAACCACCAGCAGCGTGACCTGAGTGCCTTGCGCCGCCTGCCGGGCCTGCTGGCCGAAGAGCTGCCGTGGCACAGCCGCGAAGCCAAGTTCGACCTGCAACTGCACAGCGAAGAAGACCGCAACGGGCGCCTGAGCCTGTCATTCGACTACGCTGACGAGCTGTTCGACGCCAGCACCATCGCGCGCCTGGCCACGCATTTGATCAACCTGTTGCAAGCGGCCTGTGCGCAACCGCACCAAGCGGTGGGCGACCTTGCGCTGCTGCAGGCCGACGAGCACACCGAGCAATGCAACTGGAGCGAGGCCCCGTGCGCCCCGGCGCAGCGCCTGGTGCCGGAACAACTCAACCAACACAGCGACGAGCGCACCGCCCTGGTCTGGCAGGGCGCCAGCCTGACCTTCGCCCAACTGCACACCCAGGCCAACCGCCTGGCCCATTACCTGCGCGACAAAGGCGTCGGCCCGGACGTGTGCGTGGCGATTGCCGCCGAGCGTTCGCCGCAACTGCTGATCGGCTTACTGGCGATCCTCAAGGCCGGCGGCGCCTATGTGCCACTGGACCCGGACTATCCCGCCGACCGCCTGGCCTACATGCTGGCCGACAGTGGCGTGCAATTGTTGCTGACCCAGACCCATCTGCTGCAACAGCTGCCGGTGGCCGAGGGCGTTTCGGTGATCGCCATGGACAGCCTCAAGCTTGACAGCTGGCCGACCCAGGCGCCGGGCCTGCACTTGAATGCCGACAACCTCGCCTATGTGATTTACACCTCCGGCTCCACCGGCCAGCCCAAGGGCGTGGGTAATACCCATGGCGCCCTGGCCGAGCGCTTGCAGTGGATGCAGGCCACTTACCAGCTGGATGAAAGCGATGTGCTGATGCAAAAGGCACCGATCAGTTTTGACGTGTCGGTGTGGGAGTGTTTCTGGCCACTGATCAGCGGTTGCCGCCTGGTACTGGCCGGCCCCGGCGAGCATCGCGACCCCCATCGCATTGCACAGTTGGTGCAGGAGCATGGCGTGACCACCCTGCATTTTGTGCCGCCGCTACTGCAGCTGTTTGTCGATGAACCGCTGGCGGCCGAATGCACCAGCCTGCGCCGGGTGTTTTCCGGGGGCGAAGCCTTGCCCGCCGAGTTGCGCAATCGGCTCCTCGCGCAATTGCCGGCGGTGCAGTTGCACAACCGTTATGGCCCGACCGAAACGGCAATCAACGTCACCCATTGGCACTGTCAGCGCACCGACGGCGAGCGCTCGCCGATTGGCCGGCCGTTGGGCAACGTGCTTTGCCGGGTGCTGGACGAGCAGTTCAACCTGCTGCCCGCAGGGGTGCCGGGTGAGCTGTGCATCGGCGGGATTGGCCTGGCCCGTGGTTATCTGGGGCGTGCCGGGCTGACCGCCGAACGTTTTGTCGCCGACCCACTGGGCGCGGCGGGCGCCCGTTTGTACCGCACCGGCGACCGCGTGCGCTGGACGGCTGATGGCGTGCTGGAGTACCTCGGGCGCCTGGATCAGCAGGTCAAGCTGCGCGGGTTTCGGGTCGAGCCGGAAGAAATCCAGGCGCGGCTGCTGGCCCAGGAGGGCATCGCCCAGGCGCTGGTGTTGATTCGCGAGACCGCCGGCGGTGCGCAGTTGATCGGTTACTACACGGCCAGCGGCGAGCTGGATGAGCTGGACGTGAAAGCCGCACTGGCCGCCGAGTTGCCGGAGTACATGGTGCCGGCGCAACTGATCCACCTCGACGTCATGCCCCTGAGCCCCAGCGGCAAAGTCGACCGCCGCGCCTTGCCGGAGCCGGTGTGGCAGGTGCGTGAGCATGTCGAGCCGCACACCGCCCTGGAACAGCAGATCGCCGCGATCTGGCGCACAGTGCTGGGCCTGCCGCGTGTCGGCCTGCGCGACGACTTCTTCGCCCTTGGCGGCCATTCACTGCTGGCCACGCAAATTATCTCCCGCACACGCCAGGCCTGTGATGTGGAGCTGCCCCTGCGTACCTTGTTCGAAGCCAGTGAGCTGGGCGCGTTTGCCGAACAGGTGCGCCTGATCCAGGCCAGCGGCCAACGCAACCAACAGAGCGCGATCGGCAAGGTGGATCGCCGCCAGCCGGTGCCGCTGTCCTATTCCCAGCAGCGCATGTGGTTCCTCTGGCAAATGGAGCCGGACAGCCCGGCCTATAACGTCGGTGGCATGGCGCGCTTGCGCGGGGTGCTGGATGTGGGGCGTTTCGAGGCGGCGTTGCAAGCCTTGATCATGCGCCACGAAGCCCTGCGCACCACCTTCCCGAGTGTCGATGGTGTGGCCCGGCAGAACGTCGCCGCGCAAAGCAGCGTGCGCATGAACTGGCAGGATTTCTCGGCGTTTACCGAAGCCGAGCGCCAACTGCGCGTGCAGCAATTGGCCGACCAGGAAGCCCACCGCCCGTTCAACCTGGAAACCGGACCGTTGCTGCACGCCTGTCTGGTCAAGGCCGGCGAGCAGGAACACTACCTGGTGCTGACCCTGCACCACATCGTCACCGAAGGCTGGGCCATGGACATCTTTGCCCGTGAACTCAGCGCGCTGTACGAAGCCTTTATCGACGAGCGCGAATCGCCCCTGGAACCGTTGCCGGTGCAGTACCTGGACTACAGCGTGTGGCAGCGCCAATGGCTGGAGGCCGGTGAACGCCAGCGCCAGCTCGACTACTGGACCACGCAATTGGGCAACGAGCATCCGCTGCTGGAATTGCCCAGCGACCGGCCACGCCCGGCGGTGCAAAGTCATCAGGGCGAGCTGTACCGTTTTGACCTTGGCGATGAACTCGCCGCCAAGGTGCGCGCCTTCAATGCCGAACATGGCCTGACCCTGTTCATGACCATGACTGCGACCCTGGCGACGCTGCTCTACCGCTACAGCGGCCAGACCGACCTGCGCATCGGTGCGCCGGTGGCCAACCGCATCCGCCCGGAAAGCGAAGGGCTGATCGGCGCGTTCCTCAACACCCAGGTGCTGCGTTGCCAGCTCGACGGGCAGATGCGCGTTGCTGAGCTGTTTGAGCACGTGCGCCACACCGTAATCGAAGGCCAGTCCCATCAGGACCTGCCGTTCGACCACTTGGTGGAAGCCCTGCAGCCGCCGCGCAGTGCTGCGTATAACCCGCTGTTCCAGGTGATGTGCAACGTGCAGCGCTGGGAATTCCAGCAAAGCCGGCAGCTGGCCGGGATGACCGTCGAGTACCTGGCCAACGATGCGCGTGCCACCAAGTTCGACCTCAACCTGGAAGTCACCGACCTCGATCATCGCCTGGGTTGCTGCCTGACCTACAGCACCGACTTGTTCGACGAGCCGCGCATTGCGCGCATGGCCACCCATTGGCGCAACCTGCTGGAGGCGCTGATCGCCGATCCGCAACAGCGCTTGAGCGAGTTGGCGATGCTCCAGGCACATGAGCAACGCGCCCTGCAAGACGGCCTCGGTATCGAGGCCGGCGAGCACCGTCTCGACCAGTGCATCCATTCGCTGTTCAGCGCCCAGGTGCAGGCCCGTGCGGATGCGCCCGCGCTGACCTTCGCCGGGCAAACCCTGAGTTACCGCGAGCTGGACAGCCGCGCCAACCGCCTGGCCTGGATGCTGCGCGAGCGTGGGGTGGGCCCACAGGTGCGGGTCGGCCTGGCGCTGCCACGCTCACTGGAAATGGTCATCGGCCTGCTGGCGATCCTCAAGGCCGGTGGCGCCTATGTGCCGTTGGACCCGGAATACCCGCTGGACCGTCTGCACTACATGATCGAAGACAGCGGCATCGGCCTGTTGCTCAGCGATGCGGCGATGTTCGACGCCCTTGGTGAGTTACCCGCCAGCGTCAGTTGCTGGTGCCTGGAAGATGACTTGCCGGTGCTCGCCAACTACCCGGCCAGTGACCTGCCGGCGATCAGCCTGGCGCAGCATCAGGCGTACCTGATCTACACCTCCGGCTCCACCGGCAAGCCCAAGGGGGTGTTGGTGTCCCACGGTGAAATCGCCATGCATTGCCAGGCGGTGATCGAGCGCTTTGGCATGCGCCCCGACGATTGCGAGCTGCACTTCTATTCGATCAATTTCGACGCCGCCACCGAGCGCCTGCTGGTGCCGCTGCTCAGTGGTGCGCAGGTGGTGTTGCGCGCCCAGGGGCAATGGGATGCCGAAGAAATCTGCGGGCTGATCCGTGAGCATCGGATCAATATCCTCGGCTTCACCCCTAGCTATGGCAGCCAGTTGGCGCAATGGCTGGCCACGCAAAACCAGACCCTGCCGGTGCGTATGTGCATCACTGGCGGCGAGGCGCTGACTGGCGAGCACCTGCAGCGCATCCGCGCAGCGTTCCAGCCGGCGCTGTTCTTCAATGCCTATGGGCCGACCGAAACGGTGGTCATGCCCCTGGCCAGCCTGGCCCCTGAGGTGTTGGAGGAGGGCGCCGGCAGCGTGCCGATCGGCAGCATCATCGGCGCGCGGGTCGCCTATATTCTGGATGCCGACCTGGCGCTGGTGCCCCAAGGCGCGACTGGCGAGCTGTACGTGGGCGGTGCCGGCCTGGCCCAGGGTTATCACCAGCGTGCGGGCATGACCGCCGAACGTTTTGTGGCCGACCCGTATGCCGATGGCGGGCGGCTCTATCGTACCGGCGACCTGGTGCGCCAGCGTGCCGATGGCCTGGTGGAGTACCTGGGGCGGATCGACCATCAGGTGAAAATCCGTGGTTTCCGTATCGAACTGGGCGAGATCGAAACCCGCCTGCTTGAGCATGAGGCGGTCCGCGAAGCGGTGGTCCTGGCCCTGGATGCGCCGAGTGGCAAGCAACTGGCGGCGTACCTGGTCAGCGATGCCCGCGATCACGCCGCCTTGCGCGAGGCGCTCAAGACCCACCTCAAGGCGCAACTGCCGGACTACATGGTGCCGGCGCACTTGATAGTGCTCGACAGCATGCCGCTGACCGCCAACGGCAAGCTCGACCGCCGCGCCTTGCCGCAACCGGACCCCGAGGCCAATCGGCAGCAGTACGTGGCGCCGAGCAATGCGCTGGAACTGAGCCTGGCCGCGATCTGGTGTGCGGTGCTCAATGTGCAGCAGGTCGGGCTGCACGATAACTTCTTCGAACTGGGTGGCGACTCGATCCTGTCGATCCAGGTGGTCAGCCGGGCGCGGCAGGCGGGGATTCACTTCAGCCCCCGCGACCTGTTCCAGCACCAGACCGTGCAGGCCCTGGCCGCAGTGGCCACGTGCAGTGAGCAGGTCACTGCCGAGCAAGGGCTGTTGACCGGCCCCTCGGGCATGACGCCGATCCAGCACTGGTTCTTCGACAGTGAGATCCCGGCGCGTCAGCACTGGAACCAGGCCTTGGTACTGGCGCCGGTGCAGGCCCTGGACCCGCACCGCCTGGAACAGGCGCTGCTGGCCGTACTGGAACACCACGACGCCTTGCGCCTGAGCTTCACCCAGCGCGACGCGCAATGGCACGCCGAGCATCTGGCCGTGCCGGAAGGTGGCGTGTTGTGGCTGGCCCAGGTGGCGGATATGGCGCAGTGCGAGGCGCTGTTCGCCGATGCCCAGCGCAGCCTCGACCTGGAGCGCGGCCCGCTGCTGCGCGCCTTGCTGGTGGACGGGCCGCTCGGCCAGCAACGCTTGCTGATCGCCATCCATCACCTGGTGGTGGATGGCGTGTCCTGGCGCGTATTGCTCGAAGACCTGCAAAACGTCTATCGCCAATTGAGCGACGGCCAGGCCGTCAGCCTGCCGGCCAAGACCAGCGCCCTGCGCGACTGGGCCGCGCGTTTGCAGGCCTATGCCACTAGCGAATCCCTGCGTGAAGAACTGAGCCTGTGGCAGCAACAGTTGGCGGGCCCGCCGGTTGAACTGCCGGTGGACCGGGCGGACGGCAGCCTGCGCAACCGCGACGCCGAGACTGTCAGTGTGCGCCTGGATGCCGAGCGCACCCGGCAGTTGCTGCAACAGGCACCGAGCGCCTACCGCACCCAGGTCAACGACCTGTTGCTGACTGCACTGGCCCGCGTGCTGTGCCGTTGGAGCGGCCACGCATCGACCCTGATCCAGCTGGAAGGCCACGGCCGCGAAAGCCTGTTTGATGAGATCGACCTGACCCGCAGTGTCGGTTGGTTCACCAGCGCTTACCCGCTGCGCCTGACCCCGTTGGATATCGAGGAGGCCAGCGGCCAGGGCGCGTCGATCAAGGCGATCAAGGAGCAACTGCGCGCGGTGCCGCACAAAGGCCTGGGCTATGGCGTGCTGCGCTACCTGACCGACAGTACCTGTCGCCAGGCCATGGCGGCGTTGCCGAACGCCTCGATTACCTTCAACTACCTCGGGCAGTTCGACCAAAGCTTCGACAGCCAGGCGCTGTTCCACCCGCTGGACGTGTCTGCCGGCCCGGCCCATGACCCGGATGCGCCACTGCCCAACGCCTTGAGTGTGGACAGCCAGGTGTACGGCGGCGAACTGCTGCTGCGCTGGACCTTCAGCCGCGAGCGCCACGACCACCAGACCATCAGCGAGCTGGCCGAGGCCTACCTGGGCGAGTTGCAGAGCCTGATCGCCCATTGCCTGCGCGATGATGCCGGCGGCCTGACACCGTCCGACTTCCCCCTGGCGCACCTGACCCAGGTGCAACTGGACGCGTTGCCGGTGCCGGCCAGCGCCATCGAGGATGTATATCCGCTGACGCCCATGCAGGAAGGCCTGCTGTTGCATACCCTGCTGGAGCCGGGCACCGGCCTCTATTACATGCAGGACCGCTACCGCATCAACAGCGAGCTCAACCCCGAGCGCTTTGCCCTGGCCTGGAAAGCCGTGATCGCCCGGCATGAAGCCTTGCGTGCGTCGTTCTGCTGGAACGTCGGCGAAGCGATGTTGCAGGTGATCCACAAGCCCGGCAGCACGCCGATCGAATACCTGGACTGGACCGGCACCCCGGCCGAGCAACAGGAGCCGCGCCTGCAAGCGCTGCTCAAAAGCGAGCGCGAGGCCGGTTTCGATCTGCTCAATCAGGCGCCGTTCCACCTGCGCCTGATCCGCGTCGGCGAGGCCCGCTACTGGTTCATGATGAGCAACCACCACATCCTGATTGATGCCTGGTGCCGTTCGTTGTTGATGAATGATTTTTTCGATATCTACACCGCCCTGGGTGAAGGTCGAGAAGCACAACTGGCCGCGCCGCCACGCTATCGCGATTACATCGCCTGGCTGCAACGTCAGAACCTGGCGGAGGCGCGGCAGTGGTGGCAGCAGAACCTGCAAGGGTTTGAGCGCACCACGCCGATCCCCAGCGACCGGCCATTCCTGCGTGAACACGCCGGCCACAGTGGCGGCATGGTGGTGGGGGATTGCTATACCCGTCTGGATGCCCGTGACGGTGCGCAATTGCGCGAGCTGGCCCAGGCTTATCAACTGACCGTCAATACCTTCGCCCAGGCGGCGTGGGCCTTGGTGCTGCGGCGCTTGAGCGGCGAGCGTGACGTGTTGTTCGGCGTCACGGTGGCCGGGCGCCCGGTGGACATGCCGCACATGCAGCGCACGGTCGGCCTGTTTATCAACAGCATCGCCCTGCGGGTCAAGTTGCCCGAGGACGATCAGCCGTGCAGCGTGCGCCAGTGGTTGAGCGCCTTGCTCGACAGCAATATGCAGCTGCGCGAGTACGAATACCTGCCGCTGGTGACAATCCAGGAGCACAGCGAACTGCCCAAGGGCCAGCCGCTGTTCGACAGCCTGTTTGTATTTGAAAACGCTCCGGTGGAAGTCTCGGTACTGGACCGTGCGCAAAGCCTGAACGCCACCTCGGACTCGGGCCGTACCCACACCAACTTCCCGCTGACCGCCGTGTGTTACCCGGGGGATGACCTGGGCCTGCACCTGTCCTACGACCAGCGTTATTTCGATGAAAGCACCGTGCAGGGCATGCTTGCTGAGTTCAAGCGCCTGCTGCTGGCGCTGGTGCAGGGCTTCCATGGCGATATGGCCGACCTGCCGCTGATTGGCGAGCAGGAGCGTGAGTTCCTGGTGCACGCTTGCAACCAGAGCGCCCACGACTACCCGCTGCAAAGCAGCTACGTTGAACTGTTTGAAGCGCAGGTGGCGCAGCATGGGCAGCGCATTGCCGCCAGTTGCCTGGACCGGCAATGGAGCTATGCCGAGCTGAACCAGCACAGCAACCGCCTGGGCCATGCCCTGGTCGCGGCGGGTGTCGGCCTGGATCAGCCGGTGGCGCTGCTGGCCGAGCGCGGCCTGGAACTGCTGGGCATGATCATCGGCAGCTTCAAGGCCGGTGCCGGTTATTTGCCGCTGGATCCCGGCCTGCCGGCCCAGCGCCTGAGCCGGATCATCGACCTGAGCCGCACGCCGCTGCTGGTGTGCACGGCAGCCTGCCTTGAACAGGCGCAGGTGTTGCTCGAAGACTTTGCCTGCGGCGCGCGGCCGAAGCTGCTGGTGTGGGAGGAGTTGGCGGGCGCGGATAGCAATCCGGGGATCTACAGTGCCCCGGACAACCTCGCCTATGTGATCTACACCTCCGGCTCCACCGGGCTGCCCAAGGGCGTGATGGTCGAGCAGCGCGGCATGCTCAATAACCAGTTGAGCAAGGTGCCGTACCTGCAGTTGAGCGAGCAGGATGTGATCGCCCAGACCGCGTCGCAAAGCTTCGATATTTCGGTGTGGCAATTCCTCGCCGCGCCGTTGTTTGGCGCACGGGTGGACATTGTGCCCAACACCATTGCCCATGATCCGCAGGGCCTGCTGGCCCATGTCCAGGCCCAGGGCATCACGGTGCTGGAAAGCGTGCCGTCGCTGATCCAGGGCATGCTTGCCCAGGAGCGTATCAGCCTGCAGGGCCTGCGCTGGATGCTGCCGACGGGGGAGGCCATGCCGCCAGAGCTGGCGCACCAATGGCTGCTGCGTTACCCGGATATCGGCCTGGTCAACGCCTATGGCCCGGCGGAATGCTCGGATGACGTGGCGTTCTTTTGCGTCGACCTGGCCTCGACCCGTGGCACCTACCTGCCGATCGGCACGCCGACCGACAACAACCGTTTGTATCTGCTCGACGGCGCGCTGGAGTTGGTGCCGCAAGGGGCGGTGGGTGAGTTGTGTGTGGCGGGCACCGGGGTAGGGCGCGGGTACGTCAGCGACCCGCTGCGTACTGCGCAAGTGTTTGTGGCGGATCCATTTGGTGCGCCGGGAGAACGCCTGTATCGCACCGGCGACCTGGCGCGGCGGCGCAGCGATGGGGTGCTGGAGTACGTCGGGCGCATCGACCATCAGGTGAAGATCCGCGGTTACCGCATCGAACTCGGTGAAATCGAGGCGCGCCTGCACGAGCAGCCCGAGGTGCGCGACGCGGCGGTGGGTGTGCAGGAGGGCGTGAATGGCAAGCACTTGGTGGGTTACCTGGTGGCGAGCGATGCCAGCCTTAACCCTGGCGAACGCCTGGACCGCATCAAGCAGCGCCTGCGCAGCGAACTGCCGGAGTACATGGTGCCGTTGCACTGGCTGTGGCTGGAGCGCCTGCCGTTGAATGCCAACGGCAAGCTCGACCGCAAGGCCTTGCCGGCTCTGGAGATCGGTCAGTTGCACAGCCAGGATTACCTGGCGCCGCGCAGCGAGCTGGAGCAGACCCTGGCCACAATCTGGGCCGAGGTGCTGAAGGTCGAGCAGGTGGGCGTGCTGGATAACTTCTTCGAGCTGGGCGGGCATTCGTTGCTGGCCACGCAAATCGCCTCGCGGGTGCAAAAGAGCCTGCAACGGGATGTGCCGCTGCGGGCGATGTTCGAATGCAGCACGGTAGCGGAGTTGGCGACGTACATCGAGGGCTTGGCGGCCAGTGACATCAGTGCCGGCACGGTGGACCGCCTGAGCGATTTGATGGCGGAGCTGGAGGGGCTTTGAGTCGGCGAACGGGCCGCCACACAGGCGGCACGCCATTGGTCGGTTTTGCACATTTTTGGGGTGCGAACTGTCAATTCTGACAGTAGGCAAACCTCCTGTTTCCGGGGCTAGATACCTGCAGATTTGGGCCTGCCCAGCAGGCTTGCTGGTTATCTTTCCCAGACAGGAGGTCGCATCATGGTCAAAAAAACCACCCCCCAAAGCCCACCGTTGGCGGCTACCCAGGCACCTGCCGAGGTTGCTGTCGAATTGCCCTATCCGCAGATTCGCTACGCCGTCAATAACAACACCCTGGACCCCATCAAGGCGAAAAACGGCACTGTCGCGACCGTCGCTTTTACGGGGATGGGCACGGGTCCTATCACCTTGTACTGGGCGATCAAGGGCCAGGACGAGCCGGTGTTTGAACCTGTTGTGCAACCGGGCAGTACCAGCGGCAGTATTGATATTCAGGTTCCCTGGCAATCGGTCAGCACCAGCATTGGGCATACGGTTTTGGTCTGGTACACCGCGCGGGTGGCGGGCCAGTTGAAGGAATCGCTGGTGCTGGAGTTGGAGGTCCAGCAGATCAGGGAGGCGGACCTCAAGGAGTCGCTGCCGAAGTTTGAGCATGCCCAGTATGTCCATAGCACCTGGCAACTGGATATGAAGACATTCAGGGGCGATGAGACCATCCGCCTTAACGCCTGGCCCATGATTCAGGCCGGGCAGCGCCTGTTTATCAATGTGGCCGGTGATCAGCACAAGCCGCCGTTCGCGTTTAGCTGGGTGGCGCGGGACCATGTGGTCATGGAGGCCGAAGCCCATGACGATCATGTCTTTGAGTTCAAGCTGTCACGGGGCTGGATGGCGCGACGGGAAGACTATTCGGCACTGACCCTTCATATCGCCGTGATCTTTGATGGCACCGATCCCAAGCCGCCGGTACCGGTCGATCCGATCTACGAAACCCGACTGCCCGAAAACGCCCACGAGTTTCATCCTCGCAACACGGCGCTGTTGTTTGTCGATACCTCCCTGCATTTGCAAGCCCCGACATTGGTCGAGGCGCAAGGCCAGGGCCAGGTTGATCCCCTCAAGTTGTTGGAGGGGGCCACGGTACGTGTTTGTTACGAGGATATGCAGAGCACGGACCATATTGCCCTGTGCTGGGAATCCACCTTCGGTGATTGCGCGCCGATTGCACCGCAGTATGGCGTAGAGGAGGGGTGCATCGACTTCCATGTGCCGCCGGAATACGTGGGCATGCGCCTGGATAACTTCGCGCATTTCTCCTATACCGTGACCCGGGATGGGGAGCCGTACACGTCGCCTGAAGGTGTGGTCAGGATCCCACTGCCGGCCAACCTGCCCCAGCCGCAGATTTTCGAAGCGCCGTTCAACACCCTGGACCTTGGAGGGATGTGCTGTGATGACCCGGTGACTGTTCATGTCGCGCCTTGGCCGTTTATCGGCACCAGCCAGGTTATTCAGTTGTTTATCGGTGGTGTTTACCCGGATGGCTCGAAAGCCCGGCTGCTCCCTTTTGATGACGCGCCGATTACTGAAGAAGACGTGCGTAGCGGTTGGACCAGAACCTTGTCTCGGGCCCAACTGGCGGCGCTCAAACATGACAGCCAGTTGTATGTTCTCTTTAGTGTCGAGTTTCTTCCGCGTAAGGATTCAAGGCCGGTCTACAGGTCTTTTCCTTCACTGCTGGTGAATCTGCTCACCGAGCCCCACTTGGAGTTGACGGCCCCCCATCTCGTCGAGTCCGTAGACTGCGGCGCCGACGGCTGGCTACTCAACCCGGTGAACACGGTGGAGGGCGCGCATCTTCAGGTAGCGTACGGGCATATGTGTCCGGGGGATTGGGTGTGCCCGACGTTTACCGGCACACCAGGGCTCGGTTCGCCGGCGCTGGAGTGTCGTACTGTCGGTGTAGATGAGCGAAACATGGTGTTCCCGATTCCGGCCTCTGCGATCAGCGCCAACCTGTGTCAGAAAATATCGGTTTCTTACAATGTGTCGCGTGCCTGCGGTGGCTCCTGGGAGTCGCCGGTGAAAGAGGTGCAGGTCCTGGATCTGAGCGGCCTGCCCTCGCCTGCGGTGGAACAGGCCACGGGCAGCACGTTGGACCTTAATACCTTTGGGGGCGATGCCACAGCGATGGTGGCTACCTGGTTCTATCTGGCCCTGGGCCAACCTTGCTGGCTGTGGGTGACGGGTGAGTTGGAGGATGGCAGCCCCTACCGTTTTGAGGTGCTGGAAGGTCAGGCGGTAACCGAGGAATGGCTGGCCGGTGGCGTCACCGCGGCACTGGCGCGCAACGAACTGCAAAAACTGGCGGATTGCAGTGCCTTTGAAGTGCATTTCGCGGTGAACTTCAATGGCGAGTCCGATAAGGCCAGCGCCAAGGAATTTGCATCGCTGACCCTCGAAATTGCCCAGGAGGACCTGGTACTCGAAGCGCCCAAGGTGCGCGAAGCGGTAGGCTCGCAGCTCACGGTATACAACGGCCGCGATGGCGTGACGGTGCGAGTGGCCTATGACCTGATCAGCCCCGGCCATGCAATCAGCGTGTGCTGGAAACGCGCAGACGGTACCTGCCTGCCGCTGACCTCGAAGCCTGGCAGCAATGACCCGGATTACGTGGATTTCCATATCCCCCGGGAGGCGGTGATTCGTGGGATTGGCAAGACGGTGAAGATCAACTACACCGTTACCAGCCTGTGCAAAGTGGCGACTTCCCCGGATTTCGATCTGCAAATCAGTGTGCCGGTACGTTTGCCAGCGCCGGTGGTGCCGCAGGCAACCAACAATATTCTGGACTTGCGCACCTTTAATGGGAACGCGGATATCACCGTTGAACCCTGGTGGTTTATCTTGCCGGACCAGAAAGTATGGTTGCGGGGCGTCGGTACCCAAAAGAATGGCAACCCTTATACGATCAACGTTTACTTGGGGCAGGGGGTGACAGCAGGTGAAGCGAGTACAGGTTTGAAAAAGGCGCTACAGCGTTTCGAACTTGAGCTCTTGAAGGACCTCAGCCGCCTGATGTTTACCTGTAAGGTGACCGCCGATGGCAGTACCCATGAAAGTGAAGCGCTGGCGTTTCCGATTCTGGAGCTGATTATCCGGGCCAATTTCTTAACCGATTTTGATGATTTTGAGAGTTATCCGAACCAGGAGTATCTGGGGGCAGGGACTATCATCAATACGCGCTTATTGGATTTTGAATTACCAGCCTCATCTCCCCCTGGAATTGGGCTTCATCCAGTCAGAACTGCCGGAGAACTGGTGCCGGGAATGATTGAGGGCAAGGCATTGGCAGTGCGCTGCGGTAGCGCTAATACAATGCAGCTATCACGTCTGAAGTTTAAGTTCAGATGCGCGCGGGTGAGATTCGGTTATGCAAATACCGGCACCGATATCGCGACGTTCAGGTTCTTTGGTGAAAATAATCAGCTACTTGGGACACGTGAGGCAGCGACTAGGACCTGGGTCGATTTCGAGGCTGAAAACGGAGCAAAAATAGTCCGTATTGACGTTTTGTGTCTGGTGCATGGAGCGATTGATTCGCTAACCATCTGGCATGGTGGCGAGACTTATCGTCATTGAGCTAATGCCCGCCCTGCAGAAAAGGGGTGAGCAAACGCTCGGGTTCGGCCGTTAGGTATTGGACCAACGAGATACAAGAATGCCCGCTTTGTGCGGGCATTCTTGTTAGTGGCGTGTGGTTAATCCGAGTCACTTGGGCCCGAGGATTTTCCCCAACTTATCCGGCGACGGCGCCCCCTGCTGTTGCTGCAACTGGCCCTTGTCATCCAGATAGAAAATCGCCGGCGTGGCCGACAACTCCAACTCCTCCATCAACTTCATATTGGCATCGAGCTTGGCCTGGATCTGGGCCGGAATCTTGGTCAGGGCCTTGAGCTTGCTGGCTTTGCCGGCAGACTCATGTTCTTCCAGGGCCTGGGCTGTGTCCTTGCTTGCCAGCAGCGCCGCCGATTTGCCCGGGCTGTCTTCGCGAATAATCCCGACCATGATGTGGCGCAACTGTACCTTGCCCGCCTTGACCCAGGGCCGTGCCTGTTCCCAGAACATGTTGCAGTACGGGCAGTTGGGGTCGCTGAACAGGTAGACGGTGCGCGGCGCGTTTTTATCGCCGTCCTGGATCCAGCTGCTCTGTTCCATCTTGGCCCAGATTTCCTTGGCCATTGGGGCGTAGACCAGCTTTTCCAGGGGTGCGGTGCTCAGGTCATTGCCCTTGGCGTCATACAGATTGCCGGCGATCACGTGTTGGCCGTCGGCGGTCAGGTACAGCGCCATGCCGCGGTTCTGGTATTGCGCGGCATAGCCCTTGAGCCCGCCCGGCGCGTCGAAGCTGCCGATGATCTTGGCGCCCTTGGCTTCGATCTGTTTGATCGGCGCCGGCCATTCTTCGGCGTGGACGAGGCTGGCAGCCAGGGTCAGGGGCAGCAGGGTTAGCAGGTGGCGGAGGCGGGGCATAAGGGTTTCCTTGCAGGGGCCGTCTTGGCGGCAGTCTTGTCCATGGGGTCGAAATATTCCATGGCGCGGGCCAGGCTGGCCTGGGACAGTTCGCCCAGGTGGCTGTTGATCAGCCGGCCATCGGCTTGATAGAAGAGGGTGGTCGGCAGGGCCATGGAACCCACGGCCTGGCCCAGGCGGCCACTGGCGTCGAACAGCACGTTGTCCAGGTTCAGGCCCTGGGTAGCCAGGTAGGTGCTGACGCTTTGCATGCTTTCGGCCTGGTTGACGAACAGGAAGGTCACGTCCGGCCGCTGCTTCTGGGCGTTTTCCAGTACCGGCATTTCCCGCCGGCAGGGCGGGCACCAGGTGGCCCAGAGGTTGATCACCAGCGGGCCGCCCTGGTAGTCAGCCAGTTGCACGGTTTCGCCATCGGCATTGCGCAGGGCGATGTCCGGCAGGCGCGTACCTTTTTCGTAGATGTTCAACGAGAAACTGGCCAGTGCCCAGAAGGCCAGGCCGCTGACCACACCGGCGCTAAGCGGTTTGCGCAGGGCCGGGCGGCGCCAGCTCCACAGCAGGGCGGCGATGATCAGCACGATCACCCCAGGCCAGGCCAGGAAACCGCCGTCGCGCAGGTCGACGATCTGCAACGGGTCGTCGCGGTAGTACGACCAGTACATCAAGACAAAGCCGATACGCGCACTGAGCATGCCCAGCAGGAACAGGCTGAACAGCACCGATTCGGGGTTCTCGCCGCCCCGCTTGGCCACGCGCCAGCCCACGACTGTGGCGAGGGTCAGCGCACTGATCAGCAGCAGATGGTTCAAGGCAATGGCAAAGGTGCCGATGGTCAAGGTCAGCATCAGAGTGCTTCCCGGGTCTGGGTCCAGCGTTGCAGGAAGGCTGCGGCATCCACTTCGCCGGTGATGCGTTGGGCGCGGCGCTCTGCACCGTCGGGGCCGATCCAGACGAAGCTCGGTGGGCCAGGGACTTTGTAGCGACCCAGCAACTCACGGCTGGCGGCGTTGTCGGCGGTGACGTCCAGGCGCAGCAGGCGCACGTCCTTCAGGGCGTCCATCACTTCGGGTTTGCCGAACACCTGTTTTTCCATGATTTTGCACGACACACACCAGTCGGCGTAGTAGTCCAGCAGCACCCATTGGCCCTGGGCCTTGGCGCTGTCGAGCTGGGCTTGCAGGGCTACCGGGTCGTTGAGGGTGATAAAGCTGTCATGGGCAGTCGGCGCGCCGGCCACCGTCGAGCCACCGAAGACCTTGAGCGGCTGCCACAGGTCGTCGCTGCCACCGGCGGCGCCGATCACCAGGATCGCGCCCCACAGCCCCAGGACCAGGGAGCCGGCACCCAGTGCCTTGGCGATCAGCCCGTACTCACGGGCCAGGCTCCAGCCGCAGTAGGCCATGACCAGCGCCAGTACACCCCACAGGCCGAGCCACAGGCTTTCGTCGACGACCGGGCGAATCATCAACACGGCGGTCGCGAGGAACAGGAAGCCAAACACGCCCTTCAGCACGTTCATCCAGGTGCCCGGCTTGGGCAGGAAGCGATTGCCCACGGTCACCAGCAATAGCAAGGGCACACCGATACCGATGCCCATGGCAAACAGGATCAGGCCGCCGTGCAGGGCATTGCCGCTTTGCGCGATATACAGCAGGGCGCCGGCCAGGGGCGCGGTCATGCACGGGCCCACCAGCAGGCCGGACAAGGCGCCGAGCACCCCGGCGCCGACCAGGCTGCCGCCGTTTTGCTGGCGGCTGGCGTTATCCAGGCGATCGCGCAGGAAGGCCGGCAGTTGCAGTTCAAAGAAGCCGAACATCGGCAGGGCGAGGATCACAAACAACCCGGCGAAACTGCCGAGGATCCACGGGGTTTGCAGCAGCGCGGCGAGGTTGCTGCCGGCCAGCGCGGCCAGCACGCCGAGGGCGGCATACACCAGGGCCATGCACACCACATAACTGCTGGCCAGGGCAAAACCACGGCGTGGGCTGGCACCGCTGCCTACCACCAGGCCAGCAAGGATTGGCAGCATCGGCAGCGAGCACGGGGCGAACGCCAGCAGCAGGCCCAGGCCGAAGAACACCAACAGGCTCCAGCCCAGGCTGCGTTGCTGCAGGCCACTGGCCAGGCTTTCATCCTGGGCCTCGGCGGTGGCGGCCACGGCGGGGTTACCACCCAGGTCCACGGTGAGCGATTGCGGTGGGTAGCACAGGCCGGCATCGGCACAGCCCTGCCAGCCCAGCTTGACCTTGCCGGTGGCACCGGCCGGAAGCTTCACTTCCAGACCCTGGCGGTACACCTGTTGCTCGCCGAAGAACTCGTCGCTATGGGCTTCGCCCTGGGGCAGCACGGGCTGTTCGGCCAGGCCTTCGAATTTCATGCGTTGCTGGTACAGGTAATAACCGTCGGCAATCTGCCAATACAGCTGGGTTTCACCGGAAGCCAGGCGCTCGGAGGTAAAGGTGAAGGCCTTGCCTACCGGGAGGAACTCGGCCTTGGTCTCGAACGGATTGTTGCCAGGCGCGGCCTGGGCCAATCCGGTGAACAACACCAACAGGAAGATAAACAGATGCCGCATGGTCAAGCCTTAGTTCGATGCAAGTGGGGCACACAATGTGGGGTGCTGATTAACCGATGATTAACCGGGCTATTCTAGAGTGTAGGGATTTTCGAGGCGCGCCTCTTTTGCCGGCATAATGCGCGCTTAATCCGCCCTCCTTTAAATCAGCATTTTTGCAAAGGGTTCAGCATGCACGTACTGGTCTGTGAAGACGATGACCTGATTGCCAGTGGCATCGTTGCCGGTCTCGGCGCCCAGGGCTTTACGGTCGAGCGCGTAGCCACGGCCGCAGCCGCGCGGGCGATGCTCAAGGCGGCGGAGTTTGACATCATGGTGCTCGACCTCGGCCTGCCGGATGAAGACGGCCTGAAACTGCTGCAACAACAGCGCAGTGCAGGCCTGGAGATTCCGGTGCTGATCCTCACCGCGCGGGATTCGGTGACCAATCGGGTCGACGGCCTGCAGGCCGGCGCCGACGATTACCTGCTCAAGCCCTTCGACTTGCGTGAACTGGCGGCCCGCCTGCAAACCCTGCTGCGCCGGGTGGCCGGGCGTAGCGTCAACCTGATCGAGCATGGCCGGCTGACCTACAACCCCAGCAGCCGGGAAACCCTGTTGGGCGGCCAATCGGTGGACTTGTCCCGCCGTGAACAGGCGTTGTTGCAGGCACTGCTGCACAACCGTGGCCGGGTGCTGTCCAGCGAGCAGCTCAAAGACAGCGTCTACGGCTTTAACGACGAGTTGGAAAGCAACGCCCTCAACGTGCATATCCACCACCTGCGCCGCAAATTGGGCAATGGCATTGTCGAGACCGTGCGTGGCCTGGGCTACCGCCTGGGCCCGGCGGACGGTGGAGAGGACGCTTCGTGATGAGTCTGCGTCTGCGCCTGACGTTCAAGCTGGGCGCCGCTTTTGTGCTGATCTGGGTGCTGGCAGCGACCTGGATGCTCAACGACCTGCGTAACCAGATGATGTTTTCCCTGGATCAGCGGCTGGTGGCGTCGGCGCGCATGGTGGCCGGGCTGATGGAGCAGATGCCCGGCCTGGCCAGTGTGGGCGAGGGCAAACGCTTTGGCGCCGAGCAATTGAATGTGCCGGGGGGCATGGCGTGCCAGGTCAGTTCGCTGCGTGGCGAAGTCCTGGCGCGCAGCCATACCACCCCGGATCAGGGCCTGGAATCCCGGCAGAGTGGCTTTCGCGACCAGATCATCGACGGCGCCGCCTGGCGCAGCTTTACCCTGGCCCGGGGCGATTTGTTTATCACCACCGCCGACCGCCAGGTGGAGCGCGAGGCGCTGAATATGTCGATCCTGCTGGCGGCCTCGGTGCCGGTGGGCGTGGCTCTGCTGGGCTGCCTGTGCCTGTTGTGGCTGGGGATCGGCCAGAGCCTGGTGCCACTCAACCGTATGCGCGATGCCTTGATGCGCCGCAGCGCCGACTCCCTCGAGCCCTTGCAGATTCACCCGTTGCCCAGCGAGCTCAAGCCGTTGCTCGACACTCAGAACCAGCTGTTGCAACGCATCGCCAAGGCCATTGAGCGCGAGCGCCGGCTGACGGGCGATGCCGCCCACGAACTGCGCAGCCCCCTTACGGCGATCAAGACCCACCTGCAAGTGGCACGCATGACCGACGGCGCGGCCCGCGACCAATCCCTGGCCCATGCCGAGGAGGGCGCCGACCGCCTGCATCGCACCCTTGAGCAATTGCTGCTGCTGGCGCGGGTCGAGGGCAGCCTGTCGTTTGATGACGGCTTGCAGTCCAGCGCCGAGCAGGTGGCGCGCCTGGCGATCCAGGACGCCAACGCCGGCGACAACCGGCGCATCGACCTGATCTTGCCGGACAACCTGCCCGATAATCCGGTGGAAATGCCCGTGGGCCTGGCGGTTGCCGCCTTGCGCAACCTGCTGGATAACGCCCTGAGCCATACCCCGGCCGATACGCGGGTGGAATTGAGTGTGTTTACCCAGGGCAATCAGGTGGTGTTCCGCGTGCGCGACCACGGCGCGCCGATCTCCAGCGAAGACCTGCAACATCTGACTCAACGTTTCTGGCGCAATGGCAACAGCGGTGGTTGTGGCCTGGGCCTGGCCATCGTGCAGGCGATTGTCCAGCGCTGTTCCTGTTCCCTGGCCTTCGACAGCCAGCCCGACGGCCTGCGGGTCGACCTGGGGATGCCGCTGCGACGCTGATCTTTCCTTGCACCCACATAACTACCGCCATCCTCAGGCCCGGTGCTTCAGGATGGCGTTAATTTTTGTGTTTGCAGGTTTGCCGGCTGAATGACTCAGCCTGTATTGAAAAGGACAGCGCCTATGTTGGTCATCGACTCCACTTACCCCGCCCAGGATTTTAATCAACGCAATGGCGAAGCCGTGCGCCAGTTGGTGGTGCATTACACCGCCGCGCCCTTCGCCTCTTCCCTGCGCACCCTGACGCAGCAGGGTGTCAGTGCCCATTACCTGCTGCCCGACCCCCTCGAGGCGGGTTATCGAGACGCCGGCTACGACGAGTTGCGGGTATTTCAACTGGTGGATGAACATCAGCGCGCCTGGCATGCGGGGGCCAGTCATTGGGCGGGCCGCGATAACGTCAACACGCGCTCTATCGGCATCGAGATCGTCAATCTGGCTCGCGACGATGGCGGGGTTTTTACCTTTCCTGCCTACGGGGCGGAGCAAATCGAGGTACTGATCGCGCTGATCCACGACATTTGCGCCCGTCATCCGCAGATCGGCGCCACCGATATCGTCGGCCATTCGGATGTGGCGTTCTGGCGCAAAAGTGACCCGGGTCCACGGCTGCCCTGGCACGGCTTGTTCGAGGCGGGCATTGGCGCCTGGTTCGATGAAGAGGTCAAAAACGCCTATGTGCGCCGCTTTCGCATGGGCTTGCCCCAGGAGGTGGAGATCGAACGGGCCTTTCAGCGCTACGGCTACGCCCCGGCACGAAACCGCCAGGCGTTCCAGCAACGGGTGCGTGCGTTCCAGATGCACTTCCGGCCAGCCGACTATCGTGGGCAACTGGATATCGACACCTGCGCGATTCTCTATGCGTTGAACGAAAGGTACAGCAGTGCCGGCGAGTGAGCCATTCGCCGTTTTTTCAACGACCCAGGTGTAAATCCTCACGCCGCTGAAGCGTTTCCAGAACAGGAAATCCGTGCGCATGCCCTTTGGGGGCCAGACGTCAACGGGTTGGCAGTTTGGTCACCATCATCCGCGTATTGAGGGATCTAGAGATGTCAGTCGCTACCAGTCGCATTGACGATTTGCAGGTGTCGGCCAGCCCGACGCCGGCGGAAACGCTTTACCAGTTCGATGAATCACCGCTGCTGGCCCGCCAGCGCCTGCAGGAGTCCAATGCCCGCAGTTACCCACGGCGTATCCCCCTGGCACTCAAGCGGGCCAAGGGCATTTATGTCGAGGACGTCGAGGGGCGAAGTTTTATCGACTGCCTGGCCGGGGCCGGTACGTTGGCCCTGGGGCATAACCACCCGGTGGTGATCGAGGCGATCCAGCAGGTGCTGCAGGACGAGTTGCCTCTGCATACCCTGGACTTGACCACGCCGGTCAAGGATCAGTTTGTGCAGGATCTGTTCGGCCTGCTGCCTGCGGAGCTGGCGCGGGAGGCGAAGATCCAGTTTTGCGGGCCCACCGGCACCGATGCGGTGGAAGCCGCGCTGAAGCTGGTACGCACCGCCACGGGGCGCAGCACGGTGTTGTCGTTCCAGGGCGGTTATCACGGCATGAGCCAGGGCGCGTTGAGCCTGATGGGCTGTCTGGGGCCGAAAAAGCCATTGGGTGCCTTGCTGGCCAACGGCGTGCAGTTCCTGCCATTCCCCTATGACTACCGGTGCCCGTTCGGCCTGGGTGGGGCAGAGGGGGTCAAGGTCAACCTGCATTACCTGGAAAACCTGCTCAACGACCCGGAGGCCGGCGTATTGCTACCGGCGGCGGTGATCGTCGAAGTGGTGCAGGGCGAGGGCGGCGTAATCCCGGCCGACCTCGACTGGCTGCGCGGCCTGCGGCGGATTACCGAGCAGGCCGGGGTGGCGCTGATCGTGGATGAGATCCAGAGCGGTTTCGGGCGCACCGGCAAGATGTTTGCCTTTGAACATGCCGGCATTGTTCCGGATGTGGTGGTGTTGTCCAAAGCCATTGGCGGCAGCCTGCCGCTGGCGGTGGTGGTCTATCGCGAGTGGCTCGACACCTGGCTGCCGGGCGCCCATGCCGGCACCTTCCGGGGCAATCAGATGGCCATGGCGGCGGGGTCGGCGGTGATGCGCTACCTCAAGGAGCACAACGTGGCCGACCACGCCGCCGCCATGGGTGAGCGCTTGAGTGAACATCTGCGCATCCTGCAGCGGGACTTTCCACAACTGGGGGATATCCGCGGGCGCGGCCTGATGCTGGGCGTGGAACTGGTGAACCCGAGCGGCACGCCGGATGTCCAGGGGCACCCGCCGGTCCATCGACAATTGGCGCCGCTGGTACAGCGCGAGTGCCTCAAGCGCGGGTTGATTCTGGAGCTGGGCGGGCGCCATGGCAGCGTGGTGCGTTTCCTGCCGCCGCTGGTCATCACCGGCGCAGAAATCGACCGCGTGGCAGAGATCTTCGGCCGGGCTTTGGCGGCGGCCGTGGCCAGCCTCTAATTTTCCTGCGCCGCTATACGTTCCTACATACATCAGCCACGCGCAGTGCGTGGCAGCCTTTGAGTGACGGAGAACCGCAATGACCTCAGTATTTGACCGCGAAGACATCCTGTTCCAGGTGGTGGTCAACCATGAAGAACAGTATTCCATCTGGCCCGACTACAAGGCCGTGCCAGAGGGCTGGCGCACCGTGGGTAAAAGCGGGATGAAGAAAGAGTGCCTGGCTTACATCGAAGAAGTCTGGACTGATATGCGCCCGCTGAGCTTGCGCCAGAAGATGGATGCGCAGGTTGTTGCTGGCTGAACACAAGCAAATGTGGGGGCGGGCTTGTCTGGGATGGGCTACACATCTCTTTAGTGATTCTTAGGTTTGTGTACATATCCGTTGCTGCGGTCATGGCGGCTATTGGTTCCGCCCTTACGGCGGGTCACTTTTGGAAAAGAGCCCGGAGTGCCGGCCCAGCCAAAAGTAACCAAAAGGGCTCTTACCCCACCACTCGGCACCTCGCCCAGGCTCGGTGTGCCCGCCATCCGACATTGATTTGGGGGGCCGCCGCGATGGGCCATCCATGGCCCAGCGCGGCTAACCCGGCGTCCTGCCGGGTTACCCCCCAAATCAAAATCGGATGACGGCCAGCGTGGTTTAACGGGGCGCCTAAGATCAAAATCACAAGCAAAGCGAGGCGGCCTGACAGCCGACCTGATTGTCGAAGCGTGAGCGTGTACCTGTGGGAGCTGGCTTGCCTGCGATGGCGGTGTACCAGCCAATACATTTATCGACTGATACACCGCCATCGCAGGCAAGCCAGCTCCCACAGGGGAATGCAGCTTCGCACCCCGGCTTTGCTGTTGCTCCGCTTTTGATCTGGCTTTTGATCTTGATCTCAGGCGCCCCGTTAAACCACGATGGCCGCAGGCAGGTATTGCGCAGTGGGCACCCCGGCATGGATGCCGGGGTAGCCGCGACACGGCCATGGATGGCCGATCGCGGCGGGCCCACGGAGCAATGCCTGACTGCGGGCATGCCGAGCCTAGGCGAGGCACCGAGTGGTGGGGCAGGAGCCCTTTTGGTTACTTTTGGCTGGGCCGGCACTCCGGGCTCTTTTCCAAAAGTGACCCGCCGTAAGGGCGGAACCCTAAGTGGCCGTGACCGCAGCAACGGATATGTAAACAAACCCAATAAGCACTAGATAAAAGAGTTGTGTAGATACCTATGCCGCGATGGCTAAGTGTCAGTCGATACATTAGTTGACTGATACACCGCCATCGCGGGCAAGCCCGCTCCCACACAACCCCGCTCCCACATAAGCTCGCACACACACAGGGGTATTGCCTTGCTTTCAGGGCACCAAGGCCTTGATCACCTGATCCACATTCCCTTCCAATTCCGCTACCGGGTCCGCACCGTCAGTACCCAGCACCAGCAACTTCGACCCCCCTGCACTGATAGCCGCTTTCACCGCCTCAGCCGGTTGGCGATGGTGCAGCACTAACGCCACGTCGTTGTCCTTCAGGCTGGTCGTCAGCATTTGTAGCGCCTGCGCAGACCACTCGGCATCCGGCCGCGGATCGGTGCTGACCAACTCCAGATTCAATCCACTTATCAGATAAGCAAAATGATCACTCAGGCTGACCACACTCAGGTTATCGGCCTGGGCCAGGCGGGCTTCGCTGTCGGCAGTCAGCTTGAGCAGGCGTTGCTTGAGGCTGGCCAGGTTGCCGTCGATCTGGGCCTTGGCGCCGGGCGCCAGCCTGCTCAGGTCGGCAGCCATGACATCGGCCATGCGCCCCAGGTTGTTGCTCGACTGCCACGGCTGGCTATTGAGGCCATCCACAGTCCCCGGTTGCAGGGCCACGCCTGGCAGACCGCCGTCTACCGGGCGCGCCGCGTCCACTTCGACGATGCGGATATTGCTGCGCCGGGCCACTGGGTACAGCGGGTCATCCGGCCACAGCGAGCGCAGGCCGATCGCCGCATCGGCGTCCAGCGCCAGGCTATGCAAGGCCGGCGCGCCACGCCCGGTAAAGTACGAGGTCTGGCGCGAACCCGGCAGGTTGGCCGGTGCCGCACGCTCCAGCATGACCGCAGTGCCCTTGAGCAGGGTGGCGGCCAGGCCGTAGGTCACGGGCAAGGCCGCGAGGACTTTGACCGGTTTGGCGGCGTGGGCGGCGACCGGCAGGGGTTTGGCCGTTTCGGCTGCCAGCAGCGGGGGGCTGATCAGGCAGGCGATGGCCAGGGCGATGGGGCGTAGAACGGGGCGCATTATCCGAGATTCCCTTTCAGGCTGGGGACCGTGCCGCGCGCGATGGCGGCCAGGGCGAAGGCGATGCCGGCGACGAGGATGATCGCGGCACCGGACGGGATAGGCAGGTCGAAGATGATCGGCAACAGAATCCCGCATAGGGTGCTGAGCGTGGCAATCACCACCGAGATCCAGAAGAAGCCCTTGAGTGACTGGCTCAACAGCCGAGCCGCGGCGGCCGGGATCACAAGCAGTGCGCCTACCAGGATCGCACCGATGACCTTGACCGCCGCCACCGTGATCAACGTCACCAGGATCACGAACAGGTAGTCCAGGGTCTTCACCGCCACGCCACGCACGGCGGCCAGTTGCGGGTTGAAGCTGGCCAGCATGATGCGGTTGTACAGCGGCAATGCCAGGGCCGTCACCAGTGAGCCGACCACCGCCAGCACCGCCAGGTCATTACCGTTGACGGTCAGGACCGAACCAAACAGCACGTTTTCCAGGATATGCACGTTGATCTTGCCCGCCAGGATCAGCAACAGGCTCGCGCCCAGGGCCAGGGACACCGAGAGGAACACGCCGATCAGCGTATCGGGGGCCAGGCCGGTGCGGTTGCGCAGGTAATTGAGCAGGATGCCGAACAACAGGCAGTAGCCGAACAGGCTGCCGTAAGGCCCGGTGTAGGGTTCCCCCAGCAGAATGCCCACGGCCACGCCGGTCAGCGCAGCATGGCCGACGGCTTCGGAGAAAAACGCAAAGCGCTTGACCACCACCAGCGTGCCCAGGCCACCGAGTACCGGGCCAATCAATAGGCCGGCGAGCAAGGCATTGACCACAAACCCATAGGCCAGGGCTTCCGGCAAGTAGCCGGAGGAAGCCCAGCCCTGGACCATCAAGCGAAAGGCTTCGTAGCTCATTGGGCTGCGCTCCGTGGGTGAGTGGAAAACAGCGTCAGCAGGCGTTCCGGGGTCAGTGCCTCCTTGGGCGTGGCATCAAACAGCAGGCGGCGGTTCAGGCCGGTGACGCGATCCGCCAGGCGGCCCACGGCCTCCAGGTCGTGCTCGATCCATAGCACGGTAATCCCGGCCTGGCGCCAGTCGCCCAGCAGGCGTTCGAACACCTGGATTCCGGCTTCATCGAGGGCCGACATCGGTTCATCGAGTACCAGCAGTTGCGGCGCCGGGATCAAACCCTGGGCCAGCAGCACACGCTGGCGCTCGCCGCCGGACAGCGCACCCATGCGGCGCTTGCGCTTGTCTTGCATGCCCACGCGCTCCAGCGCCTCGCCAATCGCCCCGGCGTAATGCCGGGACAAGCCGAGAAACGCCGGGCGCCGCTGGCACATGGCAGCCATGAAGTCGTCGACGGTCATCGGCAGGCCACGGTCGAACTCCAGGGCCTGGGGCACGTAGCCGATGGTGCCGGGAGTGTTCGGCCAGTGCAGGCTCAATTGGCCCTGGTGTGGCGTCTGCCCCAGCAGGGTCTTGATCAGCGAGCTCTTGCCGCCGCCGTTGGGGCCGACCAGGGCGTGGATGCTGCCCGGTTGTACCTGGAAGCTGACGCTATCGAGGATCGCGGTACGGCCCAGGGTCAGCGAGACGTTATCGAACTCAATCGTCGGGCCGATGCTGGCCACATTCAGGTGTTCAGCCGCGGTCATGCCCCCGACTCCTGGATCGCCCGGACCACGGTATTGAGGTTGCCGGTCATTTCTACTTCGTACTTCTCGGCGCTGTATTCACCGTAGGAAATATGCGACAGCGGGTACAGTTTGACCCCCGACTCACGCTGGATGGTATCGACGTAGGAGGACGGGAAATCCATCTCCGAGAAGATCACCTTGACGTCCAGCTCGCGCAGTTGGTCGATGGTTTTCTTCAATTGGCTCGGGCTTGGCTCGATGCCGTGGGCCGGTTCGACCACGGCGGTCACTTCGAGGCCGAACTCGCGCAACAGGTAGTCGTAGGCGGCGTGCACCGTGGCCACCCGCAGATCGGCGTTGGGCGCGCTGGTGAGCTTGGCCAGGGCATCGGCGCGCATCTGGCGCAGGCGCTTGCCATAGGCACGGGCGTTCTGGGTATAGGTCTTGGCGTTGTCCGGGTCGAGCTTGCCCAGTTCCCGGGCGATGTTGTTGACCTGGGCGATGGACGCGCTGATGGACAGGAAGGTGTGCGGGTTGACCACCTTGCCGGCGCCACGGGCCGCGTTGCCGGTGGCGGCCAGCAGCGGCACATTGGCGTTGGCCTCGATCACCGGGATGTCCGGACGCTCGCTGGTGGCGATCATGCGGTCGGCAAAATCGTCATGGCCGACGCCATTGAGCACGATCACGTCCAGGGTGCCAATGCGCTTGATGTCTTCGGCGCGCGGTTCGTAGGCATGGGGGTTGAAGCCGGCCGGAATCAGCGGCACCACTTCGGCCTTGTCGCCGACGATATTTGCCACGTAGCTGTAGTAAGGGTGCAGGGTGATACCGATACGCAGGCGCTTGGCCGCCTCGGCATTGGCCAGGGGGCTCAGCAACACGCTGAACAGGCCCACCAGCAGCAGGCGGAGCAAGGGAGATGACATAGACATGGGTAATCGATCTTCTCTCGGAGACAGCATGAATTCAGTGGCGATGCTGGCGGGTGACGCCAGCGTCGAATTGCGCAACGACCTGCTGCCAGCCTGCGGCGATCAGCCCCTGGTCGCTCAGGTCGGTGGGGGCGGCCAGGTTGGCGCTGCGGTTGAGCCAGATATCCGGCTCGGCGCCGTTGACGCGCATCAGCAGTGAACCGCTGGTGTCGTTGGCCTGGCTCAGGCCCAGGTACGCCGCTGGTGCCAGCAATTGCCAGTGGTGGTCGCCACGGCTGACCGAACTGGCGTCCTGGGCGAAGGGCGCGAAGCCTTCTTCGGCCAGTTGCGCCGGCGTCGGCAGGGTGCTTTGTTCCTGCGCCAGCAACTGGATTTCATCCAGGGTCACCCGCAGGTCGGCATAGATGCCTTGCTCGGCCGCGCTCAGGTCGCGGCGGGCGTCCAACTGGTGGCTGGCCACGGCCTCGACGGCCTGGGTTTCGCCGTGCAGGGACACCACCGTGCCGGCGACCGCCAGGATGATCAGGCACAGCAGCAGGACGTAGAGGGTTTCGTGCCCGGCACCGGCGGGCCGGACCACCTGGGTGCTGCCTGGGGTCATGGGGGTCATGGCGCCTGGATATCCGCTTGGTCGATCTCGACAACGTGGCCGGGACCGGCGTCAAACAGTACATAGAATTCAGCGGCAGGTTTTTTGAAGGTCAACGTCGAGTCGGGCCCCAGTTTGCCGGGCACCAGGATGGTCTCGTCGTAGCCGATCACATCCAGGGTCACGCCGGGCGCGCCGCTGCCGTCGGAAAAACCACCGGTGCACTGGATCTGTTCGCCGGGTATCTCCTTGCATTCGCACATCGGGTTGTGGGCCAGGGCGTAGTTGCTTGCACCCAGGCTGAGGATCAGCACGGCGCAGGCGCGGGTCAGGCGCAGTAAAGTCATGGTTTAACTCCTTGCTTGTTCAACCAGGCGACGGTGGCAGGCGAAGCCTGACTCAAGGGAATGGAGGCCTGCTGCATGCTGCCGTCCCAGCCTTCCATGGTGATCCACAGTTCGGCGTCGGGCGGGGTGCGTTCCGGGATCGGCAGCACAGCGCCCATGCGGTATGGGGTGCCGAAGAAAATCACCCCGGCGGCCCGCAGGCTGCGGGGCTTGCCGATGCGCAGGTAGGTGGCCTTGACCTGGTCGCCACAGGTGGCGCACAGGGCGGCGTTGAAGGATTTCATCGGGCCGGCCGGGTCGGGGCGGGGCGCTTCATTGCGCAACTCGGCGAGGGTAATGCTCCACGGGCCGACCTGCACTTCACCGACCTCGCGCTCGCCCAGGCCGGCGTCGCCGCGAAACAGTGCGACGTCGGCAAAGTACTTGGGCATAAAGCCCAGGGGCACCAGCAACAGCAGGATATTGATGTGAAAGCGCCATTTGAGCCAGAAGGCGCGCAGTGGCGAGGGCGCTTGAACGGTGGTGGCCTTGCTCATTATTTGCCCTCCGAGGTTTCAGCCTGCATGGCGCCGATGGGGTTGGCCGGCGCCGTATTGCGCGTAGCCTTGGTGCTGCGCTTGAGCGCGTGCAGCGTGGCCAGGGCCGTGCGCTTGCTCCAGATCAACAGACCGCTGAGGACCATCATGCTCAGCAACAGGCCGAAGAAGAACCAGACCAGCTTGATCCAGATCCCGCCAAAGTCGCCGGTGTGCAGCGGGCGCATGGACTCGGTGACGAACTCCAGGCCCGAGCGGTCGGACAGCAGGTGCGTGGCGGCGATTTCACCGTTGTAGGGGTTGATGTCGGCCGTCTGGAACATCAGCGGGTACCAGCCGCGGCCGCCGATGCTCAGGTGACTGTAGGCATTGCTTGGCAAGCCGACGAAGCTGACGTCGAAGCCGGGGATACGCTGGGTAGCAATGTTGATGGCATCGTCCAGGGCGATCATCGGTGCCGGTACACCGGGGGCCGACAGCGGCACCTTGTCCCGGGAGATCACCGGCACGATCGGCTGGCTGGAGATGGTGATCTGGTTGTCCGCGAGAAGCGCCTGGATCAAGAACCAGGTGCCGGTGATGGAAATCACCGCGATAAACCAGATCGACCAGATGCCGCTCAGGCGGTGGAAGTCGCCCCAGAAAATCCGCGCCCCGTGCTTGATGCGCAAGGTCGGTTTGAAGAACCCTTTCCAGAACCGTTTGTACACCACCAGGCCTGTGACCAGCGACGCGAGCATCGGCAGCCCGAGGAACGACACCAGGTACCAGCCCCAACTGAAGCCATTGGTAAACGGCACCAGCCACCAGCCATGCAAGGCGCGGGTGAACTGGCGGAAGTTGAACGATGGGCTGATGCCCTGGATGACCCCCGTGTACGGGTTGACGTAGACCGCCACGGAGCGGCCGTCGGGGTAGCTGATGTCGACGTCGAGCGCAAAATGCGATTCGTCCGGACGGACGATGGACTCGACAATGGCCTTTGGCTCGGCCTGCTTGATCGCGGCGAGGATCTGGTCGTAAGTGAGCAGTTCGGCATCGTCCGATGGCTTGCTGGCGCGCATTTCCGGGTTGGCCAGCCAGACGATTTCCTGGCTGACCACCGCCAAGGTCCCGGTGACGCAGACGATCAGTACGAAGAACCAGATGGGCAATGCCAGCCAGCTGTGGACGAGAAACCAGAGTTTGGAGCGTGACTTCTTCGACATGTCTATGGGGGTCTTGATCGGAGGAGGGCAGAAAAGGCCCGGGAAAGGCCGGTCGTAGCTTTTGCTTACGCGACGGGCTGTATCTAAGTTAAGACGGATGAGAATCGCAAAACCCTAAGGCAGAAATGAAAGCAAATGTTTCAGGTGCGCGGGAAACCCCTGTTGGGGCTCATTGCTGTTCAGTTAGTCAGCACAAAAAAGTGTGGCGAGCGGGCTTGCCCGCGTTGGGCTGCGCAGCAGCCCCAAAACCTGGCTACTCGATGTTTCTGCAAGAGTCAGGTGGTCTTGCTGGTCGGGGCAGCTACGCAGCCCCGCGCGGGCTTTAGGGGATCGGGGCTTATGCAAACAGCTCTTTGGCGCGCTTGTGAATCTGTTCCTCGGTCAGCTCTTCTATATGAGTGGCGAGGAACCAGACGTGTCCGAAGGGATCCCTCAACGTGCCGGAGCGGTCGCCGTAGAATTGATCCTTGGGTTCGGAAATAGCCGTGCCGCCTGCCGCGATCGCCTGTTTGTACTGTGCGTCGACGTCCTTCACATACAGATGCAGGCCAACGCTGGTGGGGTGCGCTCCAGGGCTGCCGAAGGCCATTTCATCACAGGGCGAGGCCAGCATAATCGGCGAATCGCCAATGCGCAGTTCGGCATGGCCGACCTTGCCGTCTGGCATGTCCAGGCGCATGAAAACGGTGGCATCGAAGGCTTTTTGGTAGAACTCGATGGCTTCAGCTGCCTTGTCGATGCCCAGGTAGGGCGTGATGCTGTGGTAGCCATCGGGAATGGGTTTAACGCTCATTTCGCTCTCCTTGAGGGGGGGGGGAGGGGCCGGGTCTTCCGGTCTTTTCACTATAGGTCAGGCCATTCGTGGCCTGCGGGCAACCGACGACTGCCCTGTAAAGGTGCATTCAACAGTTTCTCAAACAGAGGCTTGACCTTAACTTAACTAGAGGTTTTACCCTGCGTGGCACCTACAGCTAAAGGGGATTTGTCATGCAAGCTTCAGTGAAAAGTCATGGTTTTACCCAAGTGATCGAGTTTCAGATCGAGCCCCGGCAGCAGTCCGCGCTGGTATTGGCGCTGTCCGAGCAGACCGAGCGCCTGGCCCAAGGCCATGAGGGGTTTCTGAGTGCCAGTGTGCTGGTCAGTGATGACGGGCGGCGGGTGCTCAACTACCTGCAATGGCAGGCACGCGAAGACGGTGATACGGCGTTCCAGCGGCTGGAGCGCGAGGGCGAGAACTTCTGGGCATTGATTCGTGCCCATCGGGCCACTGCCGTGACCTTTGGCTCATTCCAAGTGCTGCGCAGTATCGAGCGCAGCGCCGACAACGCGTTGGCGTGCAGCCTATATCGATAGATGCAGCATGCGCTCACCTTGCAGGCTTCCCTCTGGGCGGCGCTTGTTGACCGCCAGTTCGCCGATCTTGATCAGGCGCGTACGCGTGATATTGCGGCTCAGGCCCAGCAGGTTGGCGGTGTGTACCTGGTTGTAGTGGCTGAAGCGGTAGGCGGCGCGTAGCAATGCGTCCTCGACTTTCTCATGCAAGGCACCGGCCTGTTCGTCAAACAGTTTCTGGAAGGCACGCTCCAGCAAGGCTTCGGCACTGTGGTCGAGGCTGTGCTGGTTATCATCCTGGCGCTCGATGCGCATGTTCGACAGGCGCAGGTCATCGCGTTCAATCAGGCCATTGCGGCAAATCAGCAAGGTGTGATGAATGACGTTTTCCAGCTCGCGGATATTGCCCGGCCAACTGTAGCCCTTGAGCTTGTGCTCGGCTTCGGGGCTGAGGGTGATGGGGCCGTAGCCCAGGCGCTGGCTGTAGGTGTCGATAAAGTGCCGGGTCAGGGGCAGGATATCGCCGGGGCGTTCGCGCAAGGGGCTCAGTTCCAGGCTGACCACGTCCAGGCGGTAGTACAGGTCTTCACGGAAATGCCCGGCATTGATGGCTTTTTCCAGTTGCACATTGGTCGCCGCCAGCACCCGCACATCAATCGGAATGCTCTTGCGTGAGCCCAGGCGCACCACTTCGCGTTCTTGCAGGACGCGCAGCAGCTTGACCTGGATGGCCATGGGCAGATCACCGATCTCATCGAGGAACAGGGTGCCGCCGTCGGCCTCCTCGAACCAGCCAGCCTTGGCGCCGAGAGCTCCGGTGAACGCGCCTTTTTCATGGCCGAACAACTCCGCTTCCACCAGGGATTCGGAAAACGCCCCACAATTCACCGCCACGAACGGTCGGTTGCGCCTGGCGCTGAGGTTATGGATATGGCGGGCCACCAGCTCTTTGCCGGTGCCGGTTTCGCCGATGATCAGCACGCTGGCTTCGCTGGGCGCCACTTGCTGGATATGCGCGAGCAAGGCCCGGGATTTGGGGTCTTCGAAGACTTGCGCGGTGGCGCGAATCGACGTGGCGAGTGCGGGCGAGGGCGCAAGGGTCAAAAGCTGCATGGGCACCTCAAGGAATAGGACGTGGATGTCGGCAGGGGCTGGCCCAACGCGGTGCGCCACCTCGTACCAGGCCTGCGCCGCTTGCAGGCGTTCAGTGGCGAGGCCGAGCGGCTCGTGGAGGCAGTTGCGACGCTGGGAGTCTGTTATAGAGGGTCTTTTTTATTCCGTAAACAAATGTGTTTATATATTTATAGAACAAAAAGAAATATGAAGGATTGACTGATAGCGACTATCACAGAGGATGATTTTTCCCGATGCAAAGGCGGGAGTAGCCTGTGTCCATTGCCTCAACGCCCAATTCGCAGGACCTTCGTCATGAACCATTCACTTTCTGTTGCCTTGTTGCTGGTCGCCTCTTTTCTTGCTGGTTGTGCGAGCCATCCGGCGCCTGAATTGCGCCCGTACTCCGTCGAGGAGAGCCGGCAATTGGCAATGGAAGGGCTGAACCGGCGGGGTTTGTCGTTTGATGAATATCAACAGAAGAAAACTGAACTCGCAGCCCGGCCACAGGCGCCAATGGGCTTTGATCGCCAGGGTGAAATGAATGCCGAGCGCAACGTCACCCTGCATGACCGTCCGAGCTGAGACAAACTGCGGCGTCCCAGAGCCCGAGGTTCCGTACAGGAACTTCGGGCTTTTTGTTTTCCATCCTTTTCGTCGAGCCTGTTAAGCTCAATTTCAGGAGCGTTCCTACGCACTTTTAAATAAAGTGGTCTTTCTTTAACGGCATCCGATCAGGTTAACCTGACGAACTCTGTACTGGTCGCTGCCCCTGAGACGCTGATCTCGGGAACATGCTCTGCGGGTCTCTAAACGTCATGAATAAACGTCCTCTGTATTTTGACTACGCCGCCACCACCCCGGTGGATGAGCGGGTCATCCAGGTCATGGTCGAGTGCCTGGGTTTCAACGCCAATTTCGGTAACCCTGCGTCCAGCTCCCATGCGTTTGGCCAACAGGCCCGGCACACGGTCGAGCAAGCGCGCCGTCAGGTGGCGGAGTTGGTCGGCGCCCACGCCGAGCAGATCGTCTGGACCTCGGGTGCTACCGAATCCAACAACCTTGCGCTCAAGGGTGTGACCCAGGCGCGGGGCGTGGCCGGTGGCCATATCATCACCAGTCAGATCGAGCACAAGGCAACGCTGGACGCCGCCCGCCAATTGCAGCAAGCCGGGATTGCCGTGACCTACCTGGTGCCGGATGCCGATGGCCTGATTACCGTCGAGGCGGTCAGCCAGGCGCTGCGCGAAGACACGTTTTTGGTGTCGTTGATGCTGGTCAACAATGAGTTGGGCACGCTCAACGACATCCCGGCCATTGGTGCGCGGGTGCGTGAGCATGGTGCGCTGCTGCATGTGGACGCGGCGCAAGGGGCGGGCAAAGTCGAGATCGACCTGGCGCACTGGCCGGTGGACCTGATGTCGTTTTCGGCGCATAAACTGTATGGCCCCAAAGGCATCGGTGCGCTGTATGTCGGGCCGCGGGCGCAGCAGAACGTCACGGCGCAGATCCACGGCGGTGGTCACGAAGGCGGGCTGCGCTCGGGAACCCTGGCGACTCACCAGATTGCAGGCATGGGCAGTGCCTTCGCGTTGGCCGCGCAATCCTTTGCCGAAGAGTCGGCAGGTATTGTCGCCCTGCGCCAGCGTTTGCTTGAGCAATTGCTGGACATTCCCGGCGTGCGCCTGAACGGCAGCGCCACCCAGCGGATCCCCCACACCTTGAGCCTGACCTTCAGCGAAGGCGAGTTCAATTCGGCGGCCTTGAGCGCCGGGATCGCTTTTTCGGCGACCTCTGCCTGCAATTCAGCCAGCAATGCGCCCTCCCATGTACTGCTTGCCCTGGGGCATGATGCGCGCAGTGCCGGTCGCACCATTCGCTTGAGCCTGGGGCGGTTTACCACCGGGCAGGATATCGATCAGGCGGTGCAATTGATCAAGAACTCGTTGGCCAGCGCACCGGCCTTTTGGGCGGTTTGAAATACATAACAATTATGAGTGCTTAGCAGGAGAGATGATGAGTACGCAGCCTTTGCCCCATGGAACGGTTCCCCAGCGCCTGGCGCGCACCCGCGAGTTGATGAAGCGGGAGGGCATTGATGCCCTGCTGGTGCCATCGGCCGACCCGCACCTGTCCGAATACTTGCCGGGCTACTGGCAGGGCCGGCAATGGTTGTCGGGGTTTCATGGCTCGGTCGGCACGCTGATTGTCACGGCTGATTTCGCCGGCGTCTGGGCAGACAGCCGTTACTGGGAGCAGGCGACCAAGGAACTCAACGGCAGCGGCATTGAGTTGGTGAAGTTGCAACCGGGGCAGCCCGGCCCGCTGGAGTGGCTGGGGGAGCAAACCCCGGAAGGCGGGGTGGTGGCCGTGGATGGCGCGGTGATGGCTGTTGCGTCGGCCCGTACCCTGGGCGGCAAGCTGGCTGAGCGGGGCGCGCGCCTGCGTACCGATATTGATTTGTTGAGCGAGGTCTGGACCGACCGCCCAGCGCTGCCCAACCAGCCGATCTACCAGCACCTGCCGCCCCAGGCCACCGTCAGCCGAGGCGAAAAACTCGCGGCACTGCGCGCCAGCCTGAAGGAAAAGGGCGCGGATTGGCATTTTATTGCCACCCTGGATGACATCGCCTGGCTGTTTAACCTGCGCGGCGCAGATGTTTCGTTCAACCCGGTGTTTGTCTCGTTCGCCCTGATCAACCAACAGCAGGCCACGCTGTTTGTTGCCCTCGGCAAGGTCGATGCCCAGTTGCGTGGGGTGCTGGAACAGGATGGCGTGACGCTGCGCGACTACAGTGAAGTGGCCGCGGCCCTGGCTGAAGTGCCGGACGGGGCCAGCCTGCAGGTGGACCCTGCACGCGTGACGGCGGGGCTGCTGGAGAATCTGGCCAGTGGCGTGAAGCTGGTCGAAGGCCTCAACCCGACCACATTGGCCAAGTCCCGTAAAAGCCTGGCGGATGCCGAGCATATCCGCCGGGCCATGGAGCAGGATGGCGCGGCGTTGTGCGAGTTTTTCGCCTGGCTGGACTCGGCCTTGGGCCGCGAGCGCATCACTGAGCTGACCATTGATGAACACCTGACGGCCGCGCGTACCCGTCGTCCGGATTATGTGTCGTTGAGCTTCAATACCATCGCCGCGTTCAATGGCAATGGCGCGATGCCCCATTACCATGCCACCGAAGAAGAACACGCGGTGATCGAAGGCGATGGCCTGCTGCTGATTGATTCGGGCGGCCAGTACCTGGGCGGCACCACAGATATCACGCGGATGGTGCCCATCGGCACGCCGAGCGAGGAACAAAAGCGCGATTGCACGCGGGTGCTCAAGGGCGTGATTGCCTTGTCGCGCGCGCAGTTTCCCAAGGGCATCCTCTCGCCATTGCTGGACGCCATCGCCCGCGCACCGATCTGGGCCGAAGGCGTGGATTATGGTCACGGCACCGGTCACGGGGTGGGCTACTTCCTTAATGTCCATGAAGGCCCGCAGGTGATTGCCTACCAGGCGGCGGCCGCGCCGCAAACTGCGATGCAGCCGGGCATGATCACCTCCATTGAACCGGGTACCTATCGCCCAGGGCGTTGGGGGGTGCGTATCGAGAACCTGGTGTTGAACCGGGAGGCGGGCAAGACCGAGTTCGGCGAGTTCCTCAAGTTCGAAACCCTGACACTGTGCCCGATTGATACCCGTTGCCTGGTACCGTCCCTGCTGACGATCGAGGAGCGACAGTGGTTCAACGACTACCATGCCGAGGTGCGTCAACGCTTGAGCCCGTTGCTCAGCGGCGCCGCGCTGGAATGGTTGCAGTTGCGCACGGCAGCTATATAAGGCCTGGCCGCTCGCAGGCGTGGGCCGGCGAGCGGCTTGCAGGCTTAACTCAAGGCTTCGCGGACAAAGTCCAGGCGATCCTGGCCGAAGAACAGTTGCTGGCCGACAAACATGGCAGGCGCCCCAAACATGCCACGGGCAATCGCCTCTTCGGTCTTGTGCTTGAGGGCGTCCTTGACCTCCTCATCCTGGGTCAGCTCCAGCACCTGGGCAGGGTCGAAGTGGTGTTGCGCCAGCACCGCCGCTACGACTGCCGGATCCCCCATGTTGCGCCCTTCCACCCATATCGCCCGGAACAGGCAGTCGATGAAGTCGATAAAGCGTTCTGGCTGGCGTAGTTGAATGCCGGTGACGGCGCGCATCAGGGTCAGGGTATTGATGGGGAAGTGCGGATTGAACTTGAGGGGGACCCCGTAACGCTTGGCGTAGCGTGCCAGGTCTTGCAGCAGGTAGCGGCCCTTGGCCGGGATGGTGACGGGCGAGGCATTGCCGGTGGCCTTGAAGATGCCGCCCAGCAGGATGGGCTGATACACCAGTTGGCTGCCGGTTTCGGCACAGATTCCGGGCAGTTGGGTGTAGGCCAGGTAGGTGGTGGGGCTGCCGAGGTCGAAGAAAAATTCCAGGGTTTTGCTCATGTTGGATGCTCGCTGCTTATTGTTATGTTGGCGTGCTTACCAGGTTTCGTTCCAGGGGCGCAGGTCCAGTTCGAAGGTCCAGGCATCCCGTGGCTGGCGGTGCAGGTGCCAATAGTTGTCGGCGATATGCTCGGGATCCAGAATGCCGTCCTGGTCCTTGAGCGCGTATTTGCTTGGGAAGTTGTCGCGGATGAAGTCCGTGTCGATGGCGCCATCCACGACCACGTGGGCCACATGGATGTTCATCGGGCCCAGCTCGCGGGCCATACTTTGGGCCAGGGCGCGAATACCGTGTTTGGCCCCGGCAAAGGCGGCAAAGCCTGCGGCACCGCGTAACCCGGCGGTGGCCCCGGTAAACAGAATCGTCCCGCGCTGGCGGGTCACCATGCGCTTGGCCACTTCACGGGCATTGAGGAAGCCTGAGAAGCAGGCCATCTCCCAGATCTTGAAATATTTGCGGGCGGTTTCTTCGAGGATGCTGCACGGCACGTTGGCGCCGATGTTAAACACGAATGCCTCAATCGGACCCAGCTCGCTTTCGATCTGCTCGATCAGCGCGATCACCTCGTCCTCCTTGCGTGCATCGCAGGCAAAGCCGTGAGCCTCGCCGCCCGCAGCCTGGATACTGTCCACCAGGGGTTGCAGCTTGTCGGCACTGCGTCGGGTGACGCAGGCCACATAACCTTCGCGGGCAAAACGCTTGGCAATGGCGCCGCCTGTAGCGTCGCCTGCGCCGACGACCAGTACGATTTTCTTATTCTCAGTCATGGCAAGTCCTTGGGTAAACGATCGTTAACTAAACGAACGTTATGCTACGATTCGGCAGGCGTCAAGGTGGTGTCTTCAAGGGGAGAGGCGATGCGCTATTCAGTCAGTCACAAGCAGCAAACCAGGGACAAGCTCCTGCACAGCAGTGCGGCCCTGGCGAAAAAAGAAGGGTTTGCCAGCGTTGGCGTAGATGGGCTGATGAAAGCCATTGGCCTGAGTGGCGGGGCTTTTTATAGCCACTTTTCGTCCAAGGACGCGCTGTTCAGCTCCATCGTCGAGCATGAGTTGAGCCAAAGCCTGGAGCGTTTGAGTGTGGGCGAGGTGCAGAGTCGGGAGCGCCTGCAGCGCTGCCTCAAGTTCTATCTGAGCATGGCCCATGTGGAGCAAGTGCAAGACGGTTGCGCCTTGCCGAGCATGGGCGCGGAAATTGCCCGTGCGGATATCGCGGTACGCCAACACGCCCAGGAGTGGATTTGCCGGCTGCAGGCCAACTGGGCGCGGATCTTGGAGAGCGAAAGCCTGGCCTGGGCGATCTTATCCCAGTGTGTGGGTGCACTGGTGGTGGCCAGGATGATGGTCGACCCGCAGGTTCAGGCGCAGGTACTTGCATCGAGCTATGAAGAGCTCAGTCAGAGAATTTCGCAGGAATGAGCGCTTACTTGCAGAGCACGATCATGCTACGGCTGGTATAGCCGGCCGGGTTGATGCCGAAGGGGTAGTCACCCGGCTCCTCGCTGTTGTCGCCGGATTTGGCGATCACTCTGTAGCCTTTCTTGCCGCACGAGTTGGCTGCGCTGGTGTAGCACTGGTCCCAAGAGGAGGACAGGCCAGAGCAGTTGATATGCAGCCCTTTCTTTCCGCGTTTGACTTCTGTCTTGGTGGTTGCGGCACACCCAGCCAAGGCGATGACGACAAGCAGTATCAAAATTCGCTTCATTACCATCCTTAATAGCCGCGCCGTTGGAATGCCCGATGCTGGCTTTGCTCGCTCTCAAGTGTAGGGTCGGTGGATGTCCTTATTCGAAAATCTCCATGACTGACACTGAGTTACAGCCTAAACATGGCCTAATTGAGCGGCAAATGCCAGAGCTTCGTTAAATCCTGTCTCAATCTGCCGCGATGATTGGCTTTGACTGGCTACGCATGGTCAGCGTTGCGCCCACGGAGGCCAGGATAATGCAGGCGATCGCCAGCCATTGCGCCAGGGACAGGTATTCCTGGAGGAAAAACAGCCCGGAAAGCGCACCGAACGCGGGCTCGATACTCATCAGCGTGCCGAAGGTGCGCGCGGGCAGGCGGGTCAGGGCGACCATCTCCAGGGTGTAGGGGAGGGCGGTGGAAAGAATCGCCACGCCAATGGCGATCGGAATCAGCGCGGGTGTCAGCAGCGCGCTACCGGCATGGACGATACCGATGGGGGCGACGAACAGTGCGGCGATCATTACGCCGAGAGCCGCGGTTTGCACGCCATTGTCCGCGCCAGCCTTCTGGCCGAACAGAATATAGAGGGCCCAGCAGATCCCCGCACCCAATGCGTAGGCGGCGCCGGTCAGGTCGATGCCTTGGCTTGCTTCACCGACGGGTATTAATAGCAGCAGGCCGATAATGGCCAGGGCTATCCACAGGAAGTCGACGGCACGCCGGGAAGCATAGATGGCAACGGCTAGTGGGCCGGTGAATTCCAGGGCTACCGCAATACCCAGGGGCACGGTGCGCAATGACATATAGAAGAGGAAGTTCATGCCGCCCAGCGCCATGCCGTAGACGATGACGGTACGCAGTGACCTGGCGGTGAGTTTGGCGCGCCAGGGGCGCAGCAACAGCAGCATTATGATACTGGCGAAAACCAGGCGCAGGGTGGTGGTGCCTTGGGCGCCCACAATCGGGAACATGCTTTTGGCCAGTGAAGCGCCCGACTGGATAGAGGCCATGGCAATCAGCAGTAGGCCAACAGGAAACAGCGCCGAGCCCAGGCTGCGGGATGAGGTGGTCATTGGGGGTGTTTGTCCTGATTCATATAGAGGCAGAGGGCACTATGATGATCAACTGCTGGCAATTGAGCAATATATTGCTCAATTTCTTGGGCCTTCTATATAGAAGGCGAGGTTTTTGAGAGTTGCTGGGCTCTTCGATAGAAAAATGAAATTAAAGGTTGACGGCAGATTCTGGAAGTCTATAATTCGCCCCACTTCCGGCGCAGTCGAAACGGAAAACTCCTTGGTAAACAAAGAGTTACGCAGAATTCGACAGCGAGTTGCTTCAGTTCATCGAAGCCCAGAAGGAGTTGGTAGAGCAGTGTTGTTTGGCTCTATTAACGTTTCGATCCTCTCGGTCGAAAGCGGAGAAAAAGAGGTGTTGACAGCAGCGTGTAACGCTGTAGAATTCGCCTCCCGCTAACGAGAGATCGGAAGCGCAAGTGGTTGAAGTTGTTGAGGAAATCCTCGAAAACTTCTGAAAATAATCACTTGACAGCAAATGAGGCTGCTGTAGAATGCGCGCCTCGGTTGAGACGAAAGATCTTAACCAACCGCTCTTTAACAACTGAATCAAGCAATTCGTGTGGGTGCTTGTGGAGTCAGACTGATAGTCAACAAGATTATCAGCATCACAAGTTACTCCGCGAGAAATCAAAGATGTAACCAACGATTGCTGAGCCAAGTTTAGGGTTTCTTAAAAACCCAAAGATGTTTGAACTGAAGAGTTTGATCATGGCTCAGATTGAACGCTGGCGGCAGGCCTAACACATGCAAGTCGAGCGGTAGAGAGAAGCTTGCTTCTCTTGAGAGCGGCGGACGGGTGAGTAATGCCTAGGAATCTGCCTGGTAGTGGGGGATAACGTTCGGAAACGGACGCTAATACCGCATACGTCCTACGGGAGAAAGCAGGGGACCTTCGGGCCTTGCGCTATCAGATGAGCCTAGGTCGGATTAGCTAGTTGGTGGGGTAATGGCTCACCAAGGCGACGATCCGTAACTGGTCTGAGAGGATGATCAGTCACACTGGAACTGAGACACGGTCCAGACTCCTACGGGAGGCAGCAGTGGGGAATATTGGACAATGGGCGAAAGCCTGATCCAGCCATGCCGCGTGTGTGAAGAAGGTCTTCGGATTGTAAAGCACTTTAAGTTGGGAGGAAGGGTTGTAGATTAATACTCTGCAATTTTGACGTTACCGACAGAATAAGCACCGGCTAACTCTGTGCCAGCAGCCGCGGTAATACAGAGGGTGCAAGCGTTAATCGGAATTACTGGGCGTAAAGCGCGCGTAGGTGGTTAGTTAAGTTGGATGTGAAATCCCCG